>JAJFVI010000103.1 GCA_021371895.1 Eubacteriales bacterium
GGCAGCGGCAGCGGCAAAGGCGCGGAAACCGCCTCGGCAGGCCAAGTGCTGGCAAGCTTCTTAAGTATTATGTTCGGTTTTGCGGTTCTTACCGCCTGGATTTACGGTGGCAGTATGGCCTATAAGCGCAGACGCCTTCGCAAAGCCGCGTTGGCAAGCTGATGTCCACTGTTTGAGCGGATGGCTGATAATTCTTGCATATTCTATACAAAGGGTAACAACCGTGTCCAACATCTCCCGCTCTTACCGGCACACCTGGGCGTTATTCGCCTTCGGTGTGCCGTTTGATTCCTTCCATTCTGGAAATGTTGCTAAACGACGGGCCGCGCCTGCGAAACTACCCGCAAAGAACTTGACAAATCGGGCTATTCACGGTAGTATACAAAATACAAAGAAAGAACAAGAGGTGTGCAGATGTCCGTTATGCGCTTTACTCCTTCGATCGAAAGCAAACCCATCCGTGAGATCGCTTACGAAACACTTAAGCACGCCATCATCACCGGGCAGATTCCCGCGGGCGTACGCATTGTGGAAACGGAGTACGCCGATATACTGCATATCAGCCGCACTCCCCTGCGCGAAGCACTTCGCAAGCTGGAACGGGACGGGTTGGTGGAGTATGTTTTGCGCCGCGGCGTTATTGTGCGGGCGTTTACCATCGCGGACGTGGAAGAGATTTATACCATTCGCAACGCATTGGAAATGATTACGCTTCCCACCATCATCAGCAACGCAACTCCCGAGGATATCCGCTCCATGCGCGAAAAACTCCGGCAAATGGACGCCTACATCGCAAGAAACGACATCGACGGAGTTTCCCCGCTGGCGCGCAGTTTCCACGACCAGCTAACGGCCATCTCCGGCCTGAACCGCATCCTGCGGGTCATTCAGAGCCAGGATGAGTACATCCGCCGCTTTTCCGCCATGAGCATCGCCCGGGAAACGCGCCGCACCACAGCACATGCGGAACATTATAAACTTGTGGATTATGTGGAGCAAAAGGATCTGGAAAGCTTTACGCTGCTGATGCAAAAACATATCGAGCGCAGCAAGGAAACCTGCCTGATAGCGCTGGAAGAGGCGCATTACCAGCAGGAACAGAAATAGTCGCCCTTCCCGCCGCGCTCTAAGGGCGGCGGGTATTATTTTTATTCGCTTATACGCGAAAGGAGACGATTGTTTTGGAATCAACCTGGGATTTAAGCGTATTCTATTCTGGTTTTGACGATCCGGCTTTGCGTTCCGACATTGAAACGATACGCACAATGACGGCGCAGGGTGTCGAAATGGTAAAGCAGGATTTACCAGCCCTGCAAAAGCTGGAAAGCATCGTATCCACGCTGGAGTCACTGACCAATAAGCTTTTCCGCGCATTTATGTTCTGCCAGCTTACGCTTGCCGCAGATGCGGAAAACCGGGAGGCGTTCCGCACGCTGGAGGAATTGAGCGCGCTAAACGTCGATGCCCAGGTATTCCAGAGCACCTGCACTCGCTACATCGGCACCGTGGAAGAATTGGATGCCGTGATTGCCCAAAGCTCTATTTTGAAAGCAAACGCATTCGTGCTGCAGGAAGCCAAGCAGCAAGCCGCCCATATGCTGCCGGAGAGCATGGAAAAGTGGATGCTGCGCATGTCGCTTAGCGGCAGCGATTCCTTTCAGAAACTGCGCGATCAGCTGATGGGCACGCTCACCGTGGAAATGGATGGTAAAACCCTGCCGTTACCAGCCGTGCGCGGCATGGCGCACGACCCTGACCCGGATGTACGCAAGCGCGCCTATGAGGCGGAAATGGCCGCGTACCCCAAGGTCGCCCTGCCGATGGCGTTCTGCCTGGGCGGTATGAAGGGCGAAGCGATTACCATGTGCGAAGCCAAAGGGTACCCGGATGTGCTGACCCAGCAGCTTGAGGAAAGCCGCATGGACAAAGAAACGATGGACGCCATGTTGGAAGCCTGCCGCGAAGCCCTGCCAGATATGCGCCGTTACCTGCGCGCAAAGGCACGCCTGCTGGGGCACAAGGACGGTCTGCCTTTCTATGATCTGTTTGCGCCTGTCGGCAGCGATATCAAGAAATACACCGCCGAGGAGGCCCGCGATCTGCTGCTGGCTACCTTCGGCAAGGCGCACCCGGCGATGGCGGAGTTTATGAAACACGCCTTTGACAATCGCTGGATCGATATGTACCCGCACGAAGGCAAAGAAGGCGGGGCTTTCTGTTCGGAAAACCACGAGATGGGCATCAGCCGGATTCTGACCAACTTTGTGGGCAGTTTTTCCGATGTGAGTACCCTCGCGCACGAACTGGGGCACGCCTGGCACGCCCGCTGTATGCAAAATTTACCCCTTCTGATGGCACAACCGCCCATGCCGCTGGCGGAAACCGCCTCAACCTTCAACGAAACGCTTCTTGCCCATACTGTGCTCGATACCGCCGAGCCGGAACAGGCGTTTAACCTTCTGGAAGGCATTCTGATGGAGTCGACGCAGAGTGTGGTGGATATCTACAGCCGTTTTCTCTTTGAAAACGCTGTGTTTGAAGCGCGCAAGACGCACACCCCTGCGGTGGAAGAACTGCGCGAAATGATGCTCGCTGCGCAGGAGGAAGCCTACGGCAACGGACTGGCCGCCGATGTGCGCCACCCCGATATGTGGATTAACAAAGTGCATTATTATTTGGGCGGCATCCATTATTACAATTTCCCCTATACTTTCGGCCTTCTGTTTGGGTTGGGCGTGTATCAGCTGTACCGCGAGCAAGGCGCCGCCTTCCTGCCCAAGTATGACGCGCTACTCTCCCGCTGCGGAAGCGACAACGTCGCAAATGTCGCCAAGAGTTTGGGCATTGATGTGCACAGCGTCGATTACTGGCGCAGCGCGCTTGCCGTACTTCGCGGCGAAATAGATGAGTTCGAGGCGCTGGCTGCCAAAAGGGAAAAACAGTGAACCAACATCCTTATCGCGTGCCGTGGCTGATTGCCGCGGCGCGCGCTTTTCAAGCGGCGGGATTTCCGCTGTATGCCGTGGGCGGTGTGGTGCGCAACACGCTGATGGGTTTGCCCGCAAGCGATATCGACCTTTGCGGCCCCGCCCATCCCGAGCAGGTGGCAAAGTTTTGCGCCGGTACGCCGGTCACGGTTGTGATGCGCGCTGCGCATTTCGGCACGGTGGAATTGCACATATCCGACGAAAACGGCCGTCATATGGCCGAATATACCACCTTCCGAGAGGATAGCTACCGTTGCGGGCACAAGCCCAGCCTCGTCCGTTTTGCGTCGTCTCCGGAGGTGGACGCACTTCGGCGAGATTTTTCTGTTAACGCGCTGTATCAGCGGCTCCTGCCGGATGCCGCCGCGCCTTCCCCTGTGCTGGACCCGACCGGCGGCCTTGCGCATTTGCAGCGTGGCATTCTGCATACGGTAACCGACAATCCCGACCACGTATTTCAGGACGACGGCCTGCGCATCCTCCGGGCGGCGCGTTTTCAGGCGGAGCTGGGCCTGACTCCGACCGACGCGCTGCTCGCCTCCGCCGCCCAATACGTACGGCTGCTGGAAGAGATCGCAAAAGAGCGGATTCGGGATGAGTTGGCGCGGCTTTTGCTCTCCGACAGCAAATATCCCACGCTAAAGCGTACCATTGCGCCGGTCACGGCAGGGCTGACAACCGTGAAAGCCGTTGGTGCTTGGCCCTTTGTGTTCGGGTCGCTTGCCCCCGACGATGCGGCGATTGCCGCCATGGGCTTCTATCTTCCGCCTCTAAGGATGCCCGCTGTGGCCGGAAAGCTCACGTTGCTTTTTTGCACAGCGCAACCCGCAGCGCTTGGCGCGTGGATGCGGCGGATGACGTTTTCGCTTCATGAATCATCGGCAGCCGTGGCTGCATTGGCTGCGCTTGGCGGCCTTATAACAGGTGAGCTTTCCCGCATGGCGGCGGTTCGGCTGGGCGTGCTGCCCGTCGTCAACGCGGTCGCTATTCTGCAGGCATTGCAAAGTGCCGGCGAAACTTGTACGTACGCGCTGTCGCAGGGGCAAACGTTCCTGACCGACTTACAAAACGAAGGGCTTCCGCTGAGCCTCAAGGCGTTGGCCGTAAACGGGGATGATCTGCTGCCGATATGCCGTACGCTGAACGTTCACCCTATGATGATCGGCCACACGCTGGATATTCTTTGGCAGATGGCGGTGGAAGGTCGACTTCCCAACGAACGCGAGCAATTATTAAGCGAAGCGAAACGGTTGTTATCCGAGCACACCAACCTGTAACCCGATGACATCTTTTACTCCACGAAATGTACTCTTTGATCAAGCCTGTTCACAGGCTTCAGACCGTTGACAAACCCAGAGGAGGTGTTGGAGGGTCGCAACCCTCCGACTGAAATCCGAAGCCAGCGACATGCGCGGTGGTTTCGGAAGCCTTGCGCAGCAAGGTTTCTCTACACCCTTCACCGCCCATGAGTATAGCGAATAGGCACCAAAGGGGAGCGCGCGCACCGTGCGCACCACGGCGCAGCCGTGAGCGACCCGGAGGTGAGGTGCGAAGCAAGCAGGCAAACGGTAGTGAAGCCTGCAACGACGGAGCAACCTGGTGAAGGGTGCAACCTCGACAAAATGGCGTCACTACTTTGGCGACAAGCAGAAGCCTGTTCACAGGCTTTTTTTCTTGCGTTCACGTTGCGTTCACTTAGCGGCGTTATACTCACGCCCGGCTTGTATTCCAAACATTTTGGTTTGGCGTAAGGGTACGGAGTACATGTACAGTAGCATGGAACCCGTTGCGTTTTAGGAGGCCTTGAATGAAGCGCTCCCCCATTGTAAAGTTCATCCTGATGATGGCCGTTCTTGCCATGTTTCCGATGTTTGCGAGTGCGGAGGATCGGGTGATCGTCCCGACGGAAAATTGGACACCTCCGGTATTGGACAGTTTAACAGCCTCTGACGAGCCTCAACTCCTGCTGCTTCAGGTGGCGCAGCAGGAAGTTGGTTATGTGGAAGGGCCTAAGAACGACGAAACGAAATACGGCGAATGGTTCGCGGGCGGTCGCGTGGCATGGTGCTCCGAATTTATCACCTGGTGCGTGGATCAGGTGGATCAGCGTTACGGAACCGATTTAATGAACAATGTTTTTCCCTGGTATGGCGGGCCTTCCACAGGCGCTCCGTTTTTTATCAAAAAAGGCCGGTTCATTTCCGATACCGGCAGCCTCCCCACCAACGAGAAACAATGGCTGATCGGGAGCGACCACTACCTTGAGAGCAACGAATACATCCCGTATGCGGGCGATTACATCTGGTTTTATTATTATAACCGCAGCCAGGGCACCGATCACGTGGGGCTGGTGGAGGGCGTAAGCCAGGATGCGGACGGTGTCATCTGGGTGCATGTCATCGAAGGCAACAATCCCGACCGCGTACAGCGCGCCGTGTATGCGCTGACAGATAGCCGCATCTATGGGTTCGGCACACCTGTAAAGCGCGCATACACCAACCTGCGCATCTATAACAACAACGACGATGTGCTTGCATTGCAGGCGAATATGGAAACGCTCGGGTATTATCAGTCCGAGGCCGGTCGGGATAGCGTTTTCACCTTAACGCTGCAGGCGGCGGTTAAGAAATTTCAAAAAGAGCAGAGCATTCGTGCCACGGGTATCGTCGATATGGACACACGCTTGTCTATCGAAACCGCACTCGCGGCCGTAGATCCCGCGTCGTAAAAACGGGCGCGTCCACGGCTGGCGCTCGTCAATGCTTTATCATTGCCGCATAAGCATTTTGTACATTTGTAAAACAGTTCTCCAATTACGCACGGTGGACGTATCGAATTTCCTTGCCAGGCTGGCGGAGTGAGCGTGAAACTCTGGTCGGAGAGAAAATTTCACATTGACATAAGTTGATTTGAGGCATATACTTACTACGTATCAAATAATTTTGATAAGAGGTGGGTATATGCTTTCCGTATATGAACAGCATGCCAAAATATTCAAAGCGTTTTGCGATGAAAACCGTCTGCGGATTTTGGAACTCCTGCAAGATGGGGATCTTTGTGCCTGCGTGCTGATCGAAAAACTCGGTATCAAGCAACCGGCGCTTTCCTATCATATGAAGATACTGGTGGAGTCAGGCATCGTAGAAAGCACACCGGTTGGGAAATGGACGCATTACCACATCAGTGAAAATGGTTGCGAGTATGCCCAAATGCTGCTTTACAACTTGACTGCGATGCATGTCAAAACCGCTGAAGTCTGCGTGTGCGCAAGCTCCTAAGTCTTTTACCGCAGAATCCGCCATGCGTCGCAATCAATCAAAAGCGAAACGAGGAATCACAATATGGATACCATCACAGCAGGCTGGGATTTTTTCCAAAACCAAGTGTTGGGTATGAAGTGGCTTAACAGCCTGCTTGAAAACATACTATCCGCTTTAGGACTGGATACGGCAAACCGCTGGGTGGGAAGCCTGCAGTTCTTCCTGTACGATGTGACCAAAATAACGATTCTGTTATGCCTGCTCATCTTCCTCATCAGCTACATCCAAAGCTACTTTCCGCCGGAGCGCAGCAAGAAGATTCTTGGCCGGTTCCATGGCGTTGGCGCAAACATCGTCGCGGCGATGTTGGGCACGATAACCCCCTTTTGCTCCTGCTCATCCATCCCGCTATTCATCGGCTTCACATCGGCGGGGTTACCCGTTGGCGTTACGTTCTCTTTCCTGATCTCCTCACCCATGGTGGATTTGGGCTCGTTGCTTTTACTCATGAGTATCTTTGGCGCGAAGGTCGCGATCATCTATGTGATCTTTGGGCTGATCATCGCGGTGGTCGGTGGTACGATCATCGAAAAGCTCCATATGGAAAGGTATGTGGAGAGCTTTATCCTCACGGCGGGCAGCGTTGATATCACCTCCCCCGACCTGACCCGGCGGGATCGTTTGCAATACGCGAAAGAACAGATGCATGCCACCTTCAAAAAGGTCATTCCCTACATCCTTATCGGCGTGGGCATCGGGGCGGTCATCCATAACTGGATCCCCGAAGCATGGGTCGCGACGGTGCTTGGCAGTAACAACCCATTTGGCGTGGTACTGGCAACGCTCATCGGCGTGCCAATGTATGCCGATATTTTCGGTACCATCCCCATTGCGGAGGCGTTACTTGGCAAAGGTGCGCTGCTGGGCTCCGTTCTGGCCTTCATGATGTCGGTCACAACGCTCTCCCTTCCGTCGCTTATCATGCTTCGCAAAGCGGTCAAACCCAAACTGCTCGCTTTGTTTATCGCCATTTGCACCATTGGGATCATTTTGGTTGGTTATTTGTTTAACCTGATTGCTCCATATATAATATAGTATAGGTAGTGTTTAAAGTGGCCAAAATCTGGTATCCTGTGGTTGATTATACCCTATGCACAGAGTGCGGCAGTTGTATCTCAAAGTGTACCCATGGTGTTTTTAACGCATCGAAGGCACCTGTACCGGTCATTCGGAAGCCGGAAGCATGCATCGACCATTGCCATGGCTGTGGCAATCGTTGTCCTGCCGGCGCGATTACCTACCTTGGCGAGGATACCGGTTGGGTTCCGCCCCATGGACTGCACACAGTCGATGATAGCGATTGTAGGTGTGACTGTGCCGACGCAGTAAAAGGTGTTGGAAATGTGAGTGTGTGCGCTCGCGGCGAAAGCAACTCCGGCGAGAACATCGTAGCAATCGACAATCTGTAGCTGATCAGGAACGTGCGAACGATCAACTGCCGGAAAATTTGAA
>JAJFVI010000122.1 GCA_021371895.1 Eubacteriales bacterium
GCAGAAAACTTCTTTTCCATTCTCAAGACGGAATGTATCCATCGCAGCACACCAAAGACATTTGCTGTCGCCAGAGAACTGATTGATGAGTATATTGACTTCTACAATCACGAGCGTATCCAAACGAAAACGCACCTGACCCCGTTCGAAAAACGAAGTCAGGCTGCGTAATCCCGCGTTATTCTATGCCAGGGGGCTTCTCTTCTTGTCTGTTGCCTCTGGGGCAGTCCAAAAGAAGGGGGTTCGTTTTTATTGGGTGATGGTTTTCCCCGGAATTCTTCCTTGGGGGAAGGTTGGGGAGGGGATCGCAATCCCTTCCCAAAGGGGTGCCTTGCACCCCGTCTTACCAGGAGGCTTTGCTGGCGACCGTGACAGCTTGCTGATGCCCTGCGTCCACCTTTTCGGTGCCGTGGGTTTTGCTGTTCTTGAAATGGATGCAGAAATGGCCGTCGAAATTGTTGTTGTCGATGGTAGTGGTGCCGTGGGGCATGCCGTTCATAGAGGCGGCGTACACGTGCCCTCGGTACAGGATGAGGATGGGGCGGCGGTTCCAGCTCCACGCGCCGCCGAAAATCTTTTTCATGATCGCGGTATCTTCCGCAGTCGCCGGCTCGGCGTCCAGATGGTTAATACCGCTCCAACGCTTGGCGGTGAAGGTTTTGCCGGTGCGCACATCCTTGATGGTGAAGGTCGCCTTCTTGGGGATGACGCTGCTTACGTTGTCGGCGAACCAATCCAGCACTTCCGTCGTATAGGTCTTTTTGGTAGAAGAGCTGGAACTGGACGAGGACGTTTTGGTGCTGGAGGCTTTGGTGCCGAACAACACGCGCAGGGTGGAGGCGCCGGCGATGCCGTCCTCCTTCATGTTGCGGTTTTTCTGAAAACGTTTCACGGCTGTGATGGTTTTCGCGCCGTAGTTGCCATCGATTGTGCCGCTGTAATACCCCAGCAGCTCTAATGCCTGCTGAAGTTTCACGACCTTGGTTCCGCTGTCGCCTTCCTTGCTGGCGCTGGGTGCGCTGCCGATCTCCGCGATGCTGGAAACGGTCTTATCGCTGCTCGAGGAGGAAGACGATGACGACGAGGAAGCCGTGCTGCTGGAAGAGGATACCGTAACTTCCGCATCCCGCCCGGATACGGTAATGTCGGCTTTGTTTGCGCAGGAGCCGAATATCGCGGTTATGGTGGCCTTGCCGGCGATACCGTCGGCTTCCAGCTTCTCGACCTGCTGGTACAATGCCACGGCGGTCTTGGTGCCGTCTCCGTAACTGCCATCAATGCTGAGCGTGTAATAGCCAAGGATTTTCAAGGCTTTTTGCAGCTTCTTTACGTCGCTGCCCTGATCGCCCGGGTACAGCGCGCCGGGCACGTCGCCCAACGCCGTGATCTTCGCGGCGTTGGCGATGACGGAATTACTGGAAACATTGACGTAATTTTTTAACACATAGCCGGTGAAGCTACCATAGCGAACCTTGTACCAATTGCCGGAAACGCTGAGCACGGTCACCTTTTCACCGTCCGGCAGGGTTTGCAGCGCCGTGGAATCCTGATCGGTGGACTTACGCAGAACAACCCTTGCCGTCAGCGTTCCGACCGTTTCGGCGTTCGCGGGGGCAAGGCAGGCAGAGCTGATTAGGGTAATGAAGACAAGCGCAATCGCGACCGTGCGGCGCACATAAAGCAAGCTTGCGGAGAACGAGCTTTGTTGTACTATCACGGATACCTCCTTAGTAAGCTGCGGCAAAAAAGAGTCGCTCCTATACAATATAGGCTGTCATCCGACATATGTCAAGGCGAACGCCCAACAGTTTACAGTTCTTCACAACCGAAAACGCGGCAAAAGCAGCAAAATAAGGAAAGTTTTTTGTTCTGAGCGGAACAGCCTATTGACGAAAATGATTATAAAGCTTAAACTAATTATTGAATATAAATGCGATCGCCATCAAGTCGCCCGGGAAAATAGTGAATATTTCGGAGGTTTTTGGACGGATTATGAAACAATTAAACGGCACGGTCACGCTCTCTTTTTTGGAAGAGGATAACCAGCAGCGCGTGATCTTTCGCGTCATCCCCCTCTGTACGCGGGAAGGCGCAGCTTTCCATGGCAGAACGGCGGAATTCCCGGATCAGGGCAGTTTGAGAATCGTACCGGACAAACGGGAACAGAGCACCTTTAAGGAACGGATGCGCGGCATGGGTTGCCTATGCTCTATTCAACTGTGCAGCGAGGGCAAGGAACTGGCCAAGGTGCGCCAGAACCGTAATTACGATCCCGGGCAGGGCGAGTACAACCAGTTCGCAATCTATTCCGATGTGATTTGCGAGTTTGCCAGCGAGGGCGTGTTTGAGGTCTTTGAGGATGGCACGGATTTTTCCGCCGCGCTGTCACCGCGTGTGCTCCTGCGCCGCGGCAAGGTGCTCTACGGCCCGGTGGACAGGGCGGCGCGGGCTGATTGGACGACGCTCAAACCGTTTGGCAACGACCGTTATCTGCTGCATACTGTGGAGATGCCCGGAGGTGCGCAGCGCTGCTTCTACTGGGATCCGGACAGAACCGTCAACTGGCGGCAGCGCCGGGGCACCCTCAGGCATGGCAAGCCACACCTGACGCCGGACGGCGTGGAAGAAACCGAGCCGGAGGAAGCTCCGGCCGTAATCGAATACGCGAAACGGGCGAATGTCGAAACACGGGAACCCGTGGCATATGCCGCGCCTGCGCCGCGCGTGGATATTGAAGAACAGCACACGCCAAGCGTTGTTTTGCCAACCGCAGTGGAGCCTAAAGTGGAGGAAAGCGATGGCGAAGCCGCACCGGCGCCGCAGCCCGCAGCCCGTGTCCGGGAAGTGGAAACGGCGCTGCCCATCGGCATAAAACTGACCATTCTGGATCAGGACATTACGTTTGAGGAACAAATTTCCAAGCTGGATCAGCCACTTTCCGACGGCGCGAACCTGTTGGCGCGTACCCTGCTGCAGACATCCGCCGAGGATGCCGCAGGACCGTCGAGATTCAGCGGTACGCCGCTGGTGCACATGGGCGCGAAAATCCCGCAGCCCGTGCGCCTTGGTGAAACCTTGCACAACGTGGTGGAGCATCAGGTACGTGCGGCACACCGGGAACCGGATGGGTTTTCGACGGATTTCGTGCATCTTGATAACCCTGTGGAAAACATCATCGACGCGCTGGAATTGGCATGGAACGCGCCCGAACTCCAGCGGCAGGCGCTGGACGCCCTTTGCGACAACGAGGTTTTTACTCAGGCATTTTTAAAACAGCTCCGCTATCGCGGCCGCGAGCCGAAGGCCGTGCAGGCGGCGGAGGAGCAAATGGCGGATATCGAGGCAGAACGCCTGCATCTGCTCATGCAGCTGGACAGCATTCGTGGTGAGGATAAGCGCGCGCGGGATGAAATTCGTGCGGGACTGAACCCTAAAAAGCGGGAGGAGATTGCGCAGCTGGAGGCAAAGATGCGTGACGCGCAGGCGGAGCTAAACGCTGCGGGCGAAGCGTTGCGCGCGCTGGGCGATGAAGTGCGGAATAAAACACTGGAAGCCCTTGCGGCGGATGGCGCGCGGCTTTGCGCATCTGACGGCGCCACAGTTACGCTGTCGCCGACGATCGGCATCCGGCGTTCGCCTGATGAAATGGTAGCCGACGTACGCGCCGCGCTGGGTCGGCAGGGCTTCGCCTGCAACGAGGACGACGCGGCTGAACTGCTATTGCATTTTGCGCTGGAGGATACGCTGACCATCACGTCCGCCGCGCAAGGCGGGGCGGAACTGTGCGCCCGCGCTCTGGTGGAGGGCCTCGGGCTTGCGAGCGTAACGGCGTTCACGGGCGGGAATACCTGCCTTAGGGTGGCAAGCCTCCTGCCTGAAAACGAACGGCGCACCCCTACCGTCGAGGTGGGCTCGGTTGGGCGCGCCGGCGTGCCCTCCTACGGGCACAGGAGCATCCGGCTTATGCAGACTGCGGCCCTTTCCTCTGCTGCCGTGCCCCTCCCGCTGGTGGTCACCCCGGCGTTAAAACCAAACAGCGATCCATTGCGTGCCTTTGTGCCGCGGGAGCCTGTATCGCTGGAGTCGCTGGGCGCACTTTTCGAGGATGCGGCTCCCCTGCAGCCCAAAGGCGAGGAATGGCTTATGGGACTTGCTCAGGCGATGGCCGGGCAAAACGCGGCACTACCGGAAACGGATCTGCAGCATATGCGCCGGTTTATCGCCGCCGCTTCGGCGAAGCTCCACGGCGGATTCCTTGCTGCGGCGGACGCGGCTGTCGTCGCATGGGTTGTTCCCGTGGTTTTCGCACACGGCCCTAATCCCGAAACCCTCCGAACCAGCGTGGAATCCCTGCCTCGCTCCCTTTCGGCCCTCGGCCTGCGGTAAGCTTTCTCCCAACCCCCGCTAACTAGAAAAATCAAGCCCGAACCTCCGCCGCTCTCCGGCGCAGGTTCGGGCCTTTTGCTGATTCTTATCAACTTTATTATGACGCTAAAGTTATTTTGATAGCCAACCATGCAACCCCCGGGGAAGGTTGGGGGTACCGGAGGAAAGTGTGAGCATTATGCGCACTTCGCCCAAGGCGATATGAACCCCACCGATGGTTAATGAAGGGGGGATCAGATGCCAACGCAATACCTAGGGGAAGGTTGGGGGGCACCGGAGGGAAGCGTGTGCGCTGTGCGCACTTCACCAAAGGTGAAAGCGACCCGCAGGTGGACTGCTGCACAAGCGTGGCATATGACAGTATGTCACGTGCCGATGAAGCAGTCCGGGCCAGATCTCAATCCCCTTCCCAAAGGCACCGGAGGGAAGCATGTGCGCTGTGCGCACTTTGCCGAAGGCGAAAGCGACCCGCAGGTGGGAGGTTTTACAAGCAGAGGCCATGAGAATGGCTTCTGCGTCGATAAAACCGATTGGAAGCTTTAGCCGCCGCCTGCCATCGCCTGCGTAAGCCAACCCATGGCAGCCGCCACGTCCGCGCTGCTGGGTGAGCCGCTATCGATGACGCTTTGCAGGGTGGTGATCGCTGCGACGATGTTCAGGTACGTTTGACTGTTGCTGTCCATGCCGTTCATCAGCCCCTGCGCGCTTTGGATCAGCGTGCGAGCGTCGGGGATCAGCGTGTTCTGCACCAGAGCATCGTCACCGCTCGCAGCGGTGTAACCATACTGGTGCAGCGGGCAGACTGTGGAAGGCGATCCCAGGAATTCCGCGATCACCGAGCTGTATTTATCACTGTTGACGAATTTGTACAGGGGATGCCCTTCGGGAATCACCACCACGCCCTTGACGGTCGTGGAGGGGCAATACGGCGTCGCGATCATGTTGCTTTCGGTGCATACGGCCATGTTTCGGTGCATCTGGCATTGCACGGTAGGCACGGTGGGCGTGTACCAATAATCGGTCACGGTGCCGTACCCCATGGCGTCGTTGCGGCAGGCATCGGTGGCCAGCTGCCCGCTCACGGCGCAGGTGGTGACTTTAGTCAGCCCGTAGCTTGTGGGATCGCCGTCCAGAATATCTTTATCGTCGAGGTTTTTAGCCTTGTGGATGGCGGACATGTAGCTTTGCCACAGCAGCGTCGCACTATTGCCGCCCGAGGCCTTGGAGGACAAGGGTTTATAGTTGTCATGCCCGATCCACAGGCTGGAGCAATACCACCCGGTCATACCGCAGAAGAAAATGCCGCGCTGGTCGCTGTTGGTGCCCGTT
>JAJFVI010000126.1 GCA_021371895.1 Eubacteriales bacterium
ATCTGTGCCTACGGGGACGAGGAAGCCGCTCTGTGGCTGGAAAACGGCGAGGAACGGGTATGGACGTTTGACGATTATGCCAGGCTGACACGCAACACCGCAGCCGCCATACGCGCCGCCGTAGGCGCGCAGCCCGGAGCGTACGTAGCGATCGCCATGGATACCTGCAAGGAATGGTTCCCTGTTTTCTGGGGCGTGATTCAGGCGGGATATAACGCTGTGCTTGTGGATCTGTCGCTCTCCGGCGAGATGGCCGATCACCTGCTTTTACAGGCGGGCGCGAAGGCGCTGATCACCACCAAGCTGCGCCCGCTGCCAGACGGTATGAAGCTCATCGCGGCTGAAACGCTCTTTGCCGCCCCCGAAGCACCCGCCGATTTCGCGCCTGTCTTCGGCGACCAGGTGGCGCTGTGCACCAGCGGCACCACGGGCACCAGCCGCATCTTTGTCTACGACGGCCGCACGGTGGTGGAACAGGTGCTTTCTTCCGAGCTTTTATACCGCGCTCAGAAGCGCATCGTGGAAAACACGCACCGCCGCGCACTGGCGTTTTTACCCTACCATCACGTATTCGGCTTCATGGCCAATCTGATGTGGATTAGCTTTTTGGGGTATGCCAATATATACCTGGAGAACCGTACCCCGCAGGTGATCTTGGAGACCGCGCAGCGCTGTCAGCCAGAAATGCTGATTGCCGTTCCATTGCTGGCCAACCATTTCTGCGCCGGATTGCAAAAGAACCTCGCTAAGCAAAGCGCGCTCAAACGCGGGTCGTTCAAAGCGCTCAAAGCCTTGATCCTCGGCATACAAACCGTAGCGCCCGGCTTCGGGCTGACGCTGGCGGAAAAGGTACTGCTCAAAAGCGTCAACGCCAAGCTGTTAGGCACCCATATCAAGGTGATCATTCTGGGCGGCAGCCATACGCCCAGCGAGCATCTGCGGACGCTGAATGCGTTGGGTTATTACACCGTCTGCGGTTTCGGCATGACGGAAACAGCTGTGACCAGCGTGGAAACGACGCTCAACCTGCGTAAACGTGTCAGCGGATCGGTCGGCAAGCCGCTCAACAACGTGGAATACCGCGTTACCCCCAGCGAAGCGCGCGGCCGCCGGGGCGAGATGCTGATCCGCGGCGCGAGCATCCACACAGGGAGGCTCGTAGACGGCAAGCTGTGCCCGCCGGATACGTTGGAAGGCGGCTGGTACCCCACCGGCGATGTGGTGCGCCTGGAAAAAGGCGATCGCATGTTTGTGGAGGGCCGCTGTAAGGACGTTATTATCAACGAGTCGGGCGAAAACGTCTACCCGGACGAGCTGGAGGACATCTTTTCCGTGCTGGAAGGCGCGGAGCAGTTCACCGTATTGGGCGTCAAAAAGCCAGGTAAGAACCAGCAGTACGAGGATATTACGCTGGTGCTGAACATTGGCGACCAGTACCGTGACGACGCCTTCCTGGAGGGCATGATGCGCCGCGTGATGGAGATCAACGGCAAGCTGCCGCCTCTGAAGCGCTTAAGCCGTGTGCTGGTGACCCCCGAAAAGCTGCCGCTGGTCAACGGCATTAAGGTAAGACGCCTGTTGCTGAAAACGCTGATCGAGGAAAACAAGCTTGCTTACCGCGACCTGCGCATGACCACCGTCAGGTCCGCGCCGGTGGAAGCGCCCGCGCCCGACGTAGTGGCCCGGGAAGTGAAACCCACCGAGCTGCAAATGGAGGAGATCAAGAACAAAGTACGCGCCCTGTATGCCGAAGCGCTTGGCGCGGAAGCTGCCGGCATTGCCGAGGACGCCCATTTCATCGATGATCTGGGCGGGGACAGCCTGCAGGTGCTTGCCGCCGCGCTCAAGGCCGAGGAGCAGTTCAGCATCACCATCCCGGTGGAGGAATACGGACGCTGCACCTCCATCAGCGACATGAGCGCACTCATCTTTGCCAAGTTAAACGGCGTGGGCGCGTACGAAAATCAGGCGGAGCCGGACGAGGAAATTGTGCCCATCACACGCTTTGAGGACGCGCCGGAATGCATCGCCTTCCAGAAGCGTATCGATTCGCTGCTGGCGACGGGAGAGGATAACCCCTACTTCGTCTGCCATGAGTCGCCCCTGCGCGATACGAGCCTGATGGCGGGGCACGAGGTGCTCAACTTCGGCTCCTACAACTACGCGGGCATGAGCGGCCGCGCCGAGGTGATGGAAGCTGCCAAGGCCGCCATCGACAAATACGGCACCAGCGCCAGCGGCAGCCGCCTGCTCGCGGGCGAAAAAAAGTTGCATCAGGAGCTGGAACGGGAACTGGCCGATTGGAAGCACGCGGAAGATTGCCTGGTGCTCGTGGGCGGGCACTCCACCAACGTGACGCTGGTGGGCAATTTCTGCGGTAAGAACGACCTGATCGTGTACGACGCGCTGGCGCATAACTCCATCGAGGAAGGCTGCCGCCTGAGCCGCGCGACCGCCAAGCCTTTCCCACATAATGACCCGGAGGCGCTGGAAGGCGTGCTGCGAACCCAGCGTAACCGCTACGCCAAGGTGCTCATCATCATCGAAGGCGCTTACAGCATGGACGGGGATATCGCCAACGTACCCGCCTTCGTGGCGCTTAAAAAGAAGTATGGCTGTTTCCTCATGGTGGACGAGGCGCACAGCGCCTGCGTCATCGGGGAAACAGGCGGCGGTGTGGACGAATATTTCGGCCTTGCGCCCACGGACATCGACATTAAAATGGGCACGCTCTCCAAGGGTTTGGGCGCGTGCGGCGGCTACCTGGCCGGCTCGCGCACGCTGATCGAGTACCTGCGCTACAACCTGCCGGGCTTCGTGTTCAGCGTCGGTATATCGCCGCCGCTGGCCGCGGCCACGCTGGAAAGCATACGCCAGATCCGCCATAACCCGCAGATCATGGCAAATATGCGGCGCAACATCGACTGTTTCGCGGCCGAGGCGCAAAAGCGCAATCTGGATATTTGCCTGGCGGGGCATACGGCGGTCATTCCCGTGCTGATCGGCCGTGACGAGGACGCCTTCCTGCTGTCCAACAGGCTTCGTGGGCGCGGCGTGTTCGTACCCCCGGCAGTATACCCCGCGGTGCCGAAAAACAAGGCGAGGCTGCGCTTCTGTGTGATCAGCGAACATAAGCCGGAGCAGATCGTGGAGGCGCTGGACAAGCTGGTGGCGCTGGCGGAAGAATTGGGGATCAAGCTGCCTTCGCCCGCGAAAAGCTGATAATACATCCCTAACGCATATGTAAACGTCGCCCGAATCATTCGTGCGGCGTTTATTTTTGTTGTGAAAACTCGGCAGTTATGCCCAGTTTCACAACAGGGCAGTTATGTAAGTCTGTGCACGCTCCTGTTTATCGTGTTTGGTTCCTTGCATCCAAGGTTTTTTGAGCAACCAAACCTTCGGCAAACGAATAAAACAGGCAATGAAAAAAACGCCGCCCACAGTTTGCGGGTGGCGTTTGCATGCTTGGCTATGGTTTAGCGCGATTCGAACTTGCTGCGCCTTCTGCGTTGATCTATTTGCGCCGATTGGTTAGGCTGCGCGGTTTGCCTGGGCTGCGAACGTTCCCGCTCGCCTTCCGGGGAGTAGCTGGCGGCCGCTTGAGGGCGAGGCCCGAAGCGCGGCGCTTCTGTGCGGCTCTGCGCAACGGGTTGCGGGCGCGCGCCAGAAGCCGGGTATGCAGAATGGGCGCGGGTTTCGGCCGGTGCGCGGTTGCTCTGTACGGGCGTAACGCGGCGTGCCCTGTGCTCCTGTGGGCGAGTCGTTACGGCTTCGCCGCGAACGTTTACATCCCGCACGCGCGCCGGGCGGGGCATGCGTACCGGCTTTGGCGATTCTACAAATATCTGCATGGGCCAGGCGCTTTCTTTGCGCGGTATTTTGCGGCCGATCAGCTTTTCCACGGCGTTGAGTTGCTTCATCTCGTCGATGCAGCAGAAGCTGATGGCGTCGCCGCCCAATCCCGCGCGACCTGTGCGGCCGATGCGATGGATGTATGCTTCCGGTTCGTCGGGCTGATCGTAATTGATCACATGGGAAAGGCCTACGATGTCGATGCCGCGCGCGGCGATATCGGTGGCGATGAGCACTTTGAGATGTCCGCCTTTAAACTGGCCCATGGCAGCCTGCCGGGCGTTCTGGCTCTTGTTGCCGTGGATAGCCATGGCCGGCACGCCCATCCGCTCCAGTTCCAGTACCACCTTGTCCGCGCCGTGTTTGGTGCGGGTGAATACCAGCGCGTTCTCCACTTCGGGCCTTTTGAGCAGATCGGCCAGCAGGAACTTTTTATTGTTTCGATCCACCAGATACAGCGACTGGCGGATGGCATCCACCGTGCTGTTTTCCGGGTCCACCTTCACACTGACCGGATCGTGGAGGATGCTCATGGCGAGCGATTCCACTTCGGCAGGCATGGTGGCCGAAAAAAACAGCGTCTGCCGCTTTTGCGGCAGTTGCGAAATAATGCGCTTCACATCCATGATAAAGCCCATGTCCAGCATACGGTCGGCTTCGTCCAATACGAAAATCTCGATTTGGGAAAGCGATATGTACCCCTGGCCGATCAGATCGTTCAGGCGGCCGGGTGTGGCCACCAGAATCTGCGGATCACGCCTGAGCTGCGCCACCTGCCCTACCTGACTGACGCCACCGAAGATGACGCACGAGGTGAGCGGCAGATGTTTGCTGTAGAGCGCAAAATTTTCCTGGATTTGTATGGCCAGCTCCCGCGTAGGCGTTACCACCAGCACACGGGGAAGACGGACGCGTTTGGGGCCGTCTTCGAAAAGCTTTTGCAGTATCGGCAGAGCGAACGCGGCGGTCTTGCCCGTGCCAGTCTGCGCGCAACCCAATACATCCTTACCCAAAAGCACGAGCGGGATAGTCTCGCGCTGGATAGGGGTGGGTTCCGTATAGCCAGCCTCCTGCGCCGCTTTCAAGATCGGCGCGATCAGCGGCATTTCGTTAAAATTCATGTCAACATCCTTTCAATATCCTGGTTCCCGCGCCCGGTCGGACACGATGAACCTCAACTGTGCGCATTCCCTATAGGAACCACACAGAACCCTTATTATACCATAAGCAGCGGTAAAAAGCAAAAGCGGCGGTAAAAGCGCAAGCCCGCAGCGCTATGTATTCAGTTGGGGGCAGCCGCGCGCCCCGCACACAAAAACTGGAGGCCCGTACGAGCCTCCGCTTGCATCGCGTTTCGCTATTCCTTTATCCACGTTTGCAGACGCGGTTTTTAGGATGCCGACCTTTTTACTGGAATCCATATGTTGGGTGTACACGGACTTTCAAACCTCGTCCGCGCTCGTAAGCGCGGCTGGGGAAAGGTTGGGGAAGGGATCGCCCTTCCCCAAAAGGAGCGTCAGCGACTGCAGCGAGCGTTAGAACTTCAGCGGGTTGACCTTCACGGACGGGCCCATGGTGGAGCTCAGGTAGAGCGAACGCACATAGGTGCCCTTGGCGGTGGAAGGCTTAGCCTTGTTGATGGCGTCCATGAGAGCCTTCAGATTCTCGCCCAGCTTATCGGGGCCGAAGGACGCTTTGCCCATGGGGCAGTGGATGATGGCGGTCTTGTCCACGCGATACTCCACCTTACCGGCTTTGATATCGCTGATGGCCTTGGTCAGGTCCATGGTAACGGTGCCGGATTTCGGGTTGGGCATCAGGCCCTTGGGGCCGAGGATGCGGCCGATGCGGCCGACGACGCCCATCATATCCGGCGTGGCGACGATTACATCGTAACCGAACCAGTTTTCGGTCTGGATCTTTTGCACCATATCCTCACCGCCAATGAAATCCGCGCCGGCAGCTTCGGCTTCCTTGAGCTTATCGCCCTTGGTAATCACCAGCACTCGCACAACGCGGCCTGTACCGTTGGGCAGCACGACTGCGCCGCGAACCTGTTGATCTGCGTGGCGAGGGTCAACGCCCAGACGGCAGTGAAACTCGACGGTTTCGTCAAACTTGGCCGTGCTGGTTTTGCAAACGAGGTCGCAGGCTTCTTCAGGATCGTAAGATTTGAGGGGATCAATCAGTTTCACGCTATCTGTGTATTTCTTACCGTGTTTCATCGTTCAATTCCTCCCTGTGGTATTAACGGCACAATGTCCTCCCACAAACGCTTTGTTATTCCTCAACCGTAATGCCCATGGAACGGGCGGTACCGCGAACCATGCTCTCGATGCTTTCAAGATCCGTGGCGTTCACATCGGGGCGTTTGATTTCGGCGATTTTGTGTACCTGCTCCTTGGTGAGATTCCCGACCTTGTCACGGTTGGGGCGGCCGCTGGCGTGCTCAAGGCCCAGTTCCTTTTTAATCAGCACGGGAACCGGCGGCGTCTTGGTGATGAAGGTGAAGGTGCGGTCACTGTAGACGGTGATCACCACGGGGATGATCATGCCGACATCCTTGGCCGTACGCTCGTTGAACTCTTTGCAGAAACCCGGGATGTTCACACCGTGCTGGCCCAGCGCAGGGCCGATAGGCGGCGCGGGCGTCGCCTTGGCGGCGGTCACTTGCAGCTTGATAATGGATTGAACTTTCTTAGCCATGGTAATGGAACCTCCTCAGATTGTGGTAATGCGGAACGGTTACGTTCCTCCCACGACTCTCCCCGCCGCGGCGCTTTGGGCGACCGTGTGTGGAGGGTGTAGCGGCGGTTTCCCGCCAACGGAGCGATCAAAAAAGCGGAGACGCTTCTTTGTGTTACAGATGCCGTTTGCGGCGTTGCGCAAACGCCCGTCCGAATCCGGCGATCAGGGCCTGGAACAACCAGCCGGTTGCCCCGGTACGCAGCACGGGGGAATGCCCTGCGTTTGTACGGCCTTTGCTGCCGCGGACGGGATAGGGTCAGACCTTGACCACGTCTTGCAGGTCGACTTCCACAGGCATTTCGCGGCCAAGGAACATTTTGACCTTGACGGTCAGCTTTTGGCGCACGGTATCCACGTCTTCCACGAAACCCGTGAAGTTTTCCAGCGGGCCGGAAAGGATGCGAACCTCCTCGCCGATCGCGATGCCGAACTCGACGCTGTTGACCTGCGTGGAGAGCATCATATCGACTTCTTCGGGCGTCAAGGCCACGGGTTTGCTGTCGGGGCCCACGAAGCCGGTTACGCCGCGCGTGTTGCGCACCAGATACCAGCTTTCGCTGGTCTCGATCATATGCACGAGCACATAACCGGGGTAGACCTTGCGTTGGGTTTTCACGCGGCGGTTGTTCTTGATCTCCACAACGTCCTCTACGGGGACGCGCACGTCAAGGATCAAGTCCTGCATGCCGTTGTTCTCGACAGACTTCTCAATGTTGTCCTTAACCTTGTTTTCATAGCCCGAATAGGTATGTACGACATACCAGCAGGGCTCTTTGCGTTTCTCGGCCATTGCGGTCTCCTTACTAATTGGACATGATCAATTTGACCAGCGAGGACGCGCCCATGTCCAATAAGCCGATGATCACCATCAGGAAGATCATCATCACTACGACGATGATCGTGTAGTTAACCAGCTTTTCCCTGGTTGGCCAGGTGACCTTTTTCAGCTCATGCCACATGTTTTTAAACGCGAGGCCGATCTTCACGAAAAAGTTGACAAACCCGCGCCCGAAACGGACAAAGAAGTTTGGCTTCTTGCCCTTGGCCCCTGCTTTGGCCACCGTCTTTTTTTCGCCTGCCATAGTATTCACTCCTTCTCGTCGCAACGCGCTACTTCGTTTCGCGATGAGGCGTGTGCTTCTTGCAAAAACGGCAGTACTTGTTCAGTTCAATACGGTCAGGGGTGTTCTTTTTGTTCTTCATGGAGTTGTAATTCCGCTGCTTGCACTCGGTGCAAGCCAGCATGACCTTGCTGCGGGCAACGTTAGCCATGTCCGCCACCTCCTACTATCCGGTACTCAAGCCTCCGGCCCTCGCTCCACACGAGACACGAAGACGGTATTTTGCTTGCAATCCCGCCGCGCCGCGCGCAGCCATGCGAATCGGCTGCACGCGAACCTGCGGGATGCCCGGGGAAAACCCCGGCGGGCTTCGCATGATCGGTAACTTTACTCGATCACCTTGGAGACGACGCCGGAACCGACCGTGCGGCCGCCTTCGCGAATGGCGAAGCGCAGGCCCTGCTCCAGGGCGATAGGCGTAATCAGGGTGATTTCCATGTCGATGTGGTCGCCCGGCATCACCATTTCCACGCCGTCGGGCAGCTTGATGTTGCCCGTC
>JAJFVI010000127.1 GCA_021371895.1 Eubacteriales bacterium
GGTGATCCAGGCGGGCTCCAGGGCAACCAGGCCGTACTCACCGTAGGCCACGAAATTGCCGCGATGGGCCTTGCCCTTCATGCGTCCGCGGAAAACGCGGCGACGCTTGACTCTCTTGGGCATTAACATAGTCTATTTGCCTCCTTCGCTGGCAGCCGCGGCCTGGGTCTTCTTAGGCTTGGGCAGGCGTTGGCCCTTATACACCCAAACCTTGACTCCCAGACGGCCGTAAGTGGTCTTGGCTTCGGCAAAACCATAGTCGATATCGGCGCGAAGCGTTTGCAGCGGGATGGAGCCCTGATGGTAGTGCTCGGTACGCGCGATGTCCGCGCCGCCCAGGCGGCCGCCGACGCTGCACTTCATACCCTTGGCACCGGCCTTCATGGCGCGCTGCATGCTCTGCTTCATGGCGCGGCGGAAACTGATGCGCTTTTCCAACTGCTGCGCAATGTTCTCCGCCACCAACTGCGCGTTGGTCTCTGGAGTTTTGATCTCCATGATATTAATGTTGGCGGGCTTACCCAGGAAGGTATCGACGTCCCTCTTGAGCGCTTCAATACCCGCGCCGCCGCGGCCGATGATCATACCGGGCTTGGCGGTGAAAATATTGGTGGTGATTCGGTTGGCACTACGCTCGATATCAATATGGCTGATACCGGTGGAATAATACTTTTCCTTGAGCATCTTGCGAAGTTTGAAATCCTCGATGAGGTTATTCGAAAAATCCTTCTTGTTGGCATACCAGCGGGCGCTCCAGCCGAAGATGACGCCAACGCGAGCACCATGGGGATTGACTTTCTGACCCATTACGGTACCTCCCTACCTTACTTCTGGTCCAACACCACGCTGATGTGGCTGGTGCGCTTTAACACCGGTGACGCGCTGCCGCGGGACCGGGCAACGAAGCGCTTGAGCGTGGGGCCGGGGTTGGCGTACACCTCCGCAACGTAGAGGGACTTGCGATCCAGTTCGTTGTTGTTCGTAGCGTTGGCGATTGCGCTGTTGAGCACCTTGAGCACAACGGGCGCAGCCGCATTGGGCGTGAACTGCAGGATCGCCGCCGCATCGTCCACCGACTTTCCGCGAATCAGATCGACCACGATCTGCACCTTGCGAGAAGAGATGCGTACGTACTTGGCGTGGGCGGACGGACGAGTGTCGCGGGCCGCCATATGGGCCTGTGCCTTCTTTTGGGTATTGGTTGCCATGTGCTTAACTCAACTCCTTCCGCTTACTTGGCCGCGGCGGCTTTTTCACCGGCGTGTCCACGATAGGTGCGGGTTGGGACGAACTCGCCCAGCTTATGCCCTACCATATCTTCGGTAACGTATACCGGCACGTGCTTACGACCATCATGCACGGCGATCGTGTGGCCCACGAAATCGGGAAAAATGGTGGAGGCGCGAGACCAAGTCTTCACGACCGTCTTTTTGCCTGCGGTGTTCATGTCCATAACGCGCTTCATCAGCGCGGTTTCCACATAAGGTCCCTTTTTAATGGAACGGCTCATGGATAGGCTTCCTCCTTCCTTGATTGCGTTAGGCTATCTGCCCGCGCGCTTTACGATCAGCTTGTTGGAATACTTCTTGTGCTTGCGGGTTTTCAGGCCCAGCGCAACCTTGCCCCACGGGGTCATGGGGGCGGGCATGCCCACGGGGCTCTTGCCCTCGCCGCCGCCGTGCGGGTGATCGCAGGGGTTCATTGCCACGCCGCGGACGGTCGGGCGGATGCCCATGTGGCGGGAGCGACCCGCCTTGCCGATGCGGACGTTTTCATGGTCGGAATTGCCCACCACGCCGATGGTGGCCAGAGCGTTGAGCGCCACCTTGCGCAGCTCGCCGGAAGGAAGGCGCACCAAGCCGTAGCCGTTCTCCTTGGCCATGAGCTGCGCGCTCATGCCTGCGGAGCGGGCCATCTGGCCGCCGCGGCCGGGCTTGATTTCCACATTGTGGACCAGCGTGCCTACGGGGATGTTTTCAATCGGAAGCGCGTTACCGGGCATAATATCGGCGGTCATGCCGCTTACCACGGTATCGCCCACCTTCAGGCCGTTGGGTGCCAGAATGTAGCGTTTCTCCCCGTCCAGATAACTCAGCAGGGCGATGAAAGCACTACGGTTGGGATCGTACTCAATGGTGGCGACTTTCGCGGGAATGTCCAGCTTGTTGCGCTTGAAGTCGATCACGCGGTACTTGACCTTGTTGCCGCCACCTTGATGGCGAACGGTAATCTTGCCCTGTTTGTTGCGGCCGGCGTTCTTCTTTTTATACTCCAACAGCGACTTTTCGGGCTTGGTAGTGGTAATTTCCTCGTACGTCAGTACCGACATAAAGCGGCGGGCGGGCGAGGTTGGCTTGTAAAGACGAATTGCCATGTTATCTTGTCCTCCCTGCTTTATTCTGCCATGCCTTCAAAGAACTCAATGGGCTTGGAGTCCTCTTTGAGGATAACGTAGGCTTTTTTGATCTCGGGGGTGCGGCCGGAGGTGCGGCCCTGGGTCTTGATCTTGCCCAGCGTGCGGACGGTGTTGACCCGCTCGACCTGGATACCTTTAAACACGCTTTCCAGGGCAAGTTTGATCTCAGTCTTGTTGGACTTGGGATGCACCACGAAAACGTAGCGCTTCTCAGGGAAGCCTTCATAAGCTTCTTCGGTCAATACCGGGCGGATAATCACATCGTGTGGATCTTTCATGCGTAAACCTCCTCTACGCCCTTGAGGGCCTCTTGCGTGAGGATGATCTTGCCGGCTTTCAGAATGTCGTACACGTTGAGGGTGTTGACATAGAAAGTCTCCAGTTGCGGAATGTTGCCGCCGGCGCGAAGCACGGTTTCATCCCGACCCGGCAGCACCAGCATGGTAGTGTTGTTCAGCTCGAAACCGGAGAGGAACTTGACCATTAATTTGGTTTTGGGTTCTTCCAGCTTCAGGGCATCCACAACGATGATATCGCCGTCGTTGAGTTTGCTGGTCAGCGCGCTCTTAAAGGCGAGGCGGCGTACCTTGTGGGGAACCTTGATCACATAATCGCGGGGCTTGGGCGCGAACACAACGCCGCCGTGACGGAACTGGGGCGCGCGGTTGCCGTGGTGGCGCGCGTTACCGGTGCCCTTCTGGCGGTAGATTTTCCGGCCGCCGCCGCGAACTTCGCCGCGGGTAAGGGCGCTTTGCGTGCCCTGGCGTTTGTTGGCCAAAATGGAGCGCACGACCAGGTGCATGGCGGCGACGTTTACGGGAGCGGCGAAGAGTTCTTCGCTCAGCTCCACCTCGCCGATGGCCGCGCCTTCCATATTATAAAGTGCAGTCTTTGGCATGGATGTTTTCCTCCTTCATTCGAGCCTGGATCAGGCGCCCTTGACAGCGTTGCGAACAAGCAACAAGCCGCCGTTGGGGCCGGGCACCGCACCCTTGATGAGGAGCAGGTTGCGCTCGGTGTCGATCTTGACGATTTCAAGGTTCTGCACCGTTACGCGCTCCACGCCGTAATGGCCGGGCATGTGCTTGTTTTTGAAAACACGGGAAGGATCGGAGTTGGCGCTCATGGAACCGACGCCGCGATGGAACTTGGAGCCGTGCGCCATGGGGCCGGTATGCTGGTTCCAGCGGTAGATCGCGCCGGTAAAGCCGCGGCCGCGGGTCATGCCGCTGACGTCGATCTTCTCACCGGCTTCAAACTGGGAAACGGTGATCTCGCTGCCCACTTCCAGCTCGGAAGCGTTGTCCAGCTTCAGCTCGCGCAAATGGCGCGCGGGAGCCACGCCAGCCTTTTTGAAATGGCCCGTCAGGGGTTTGTTGATCAACTTTTTGGCGCGGTTTTCCGGCAGGGTGTCAAAGCCGACCTGCACGGAGCAATACCCGTCGCTTTCGACGTTCTTTTTCTGCACTACCTTGCAGGGGCCGGCCTCCACTACGGTTACGGGGATGAGGCGGCCGTCATCGGTGAAGATCTGCGTCATGCCGATCTTCTTGCCTACGATCGCTTTTTTCATGATAGCGTGTACCTCCTGCTTAATTGTTCAGCTTGATTTCGATCTCGACACCGGCAGGAAGATCGAGCTTCATCATGGCGTCCACCGTGCGCGGGTTGGGATTGAGAATGTCGATCAGGCGCTTGTGGGTGCGCATTTCAAACTGTTCGCGGCTATCCTTGTACTTATGCGGCGCGCGAAGAATGGTGATGATCTCCTTCTCGGTCGGAAGGGGAATGGGGCCCGACACACGAGCGCCCGTCCGCTTGGCAGTTTCTACAATGCGCGCGGCAGACTGGTCGATCAGGTTGTGTTCGTAAGCCTTCAGTTTGATCCGAATCTTTTGATTGGCCATTTTTAACCCTCCTTGATTTTCGTCTCAAGTACACCGCCCCGGGCGTGTCCATCGGCCACTTTTCGATAGGCGAGATTCCTCTCGCCCAGGCTTGGCGAAGGCGAATGTTCGCCTTGAAAGCCAATCGGCATTCAGCCACGCTTGCGATGCCTTAAGTCCGTCGCCCGATTACCAGGCTGGTCCGCGATAATTACCCGCCATGGCCATGGCGGCAACT
This sequence comes from Eubacteriales bacterium, assembly GCA_021371895.1. GTDB lineage: Bacteria > Bacillota > Clostridia > Christensenellales > Aristaeellaceae > CAXXOK01. The sequence continues at coordinate 4,541 of JAJFVI010000127.1, forward strand.
TATCGCCTCATTCCTAAACAGACAGCGTTACGATTATATAGGATGCCGCAAAAAAAAGCAAGGCCTTTTTTGAATGTTATTAGATTTATTTATCAAATATCCTTCCTCAAGAGGCTTATACGGCATGGGCTGTAGTAAAACACATGCACACGTATCCGTGTGTGTCCCTATTGACCTGTGCTTCAAGTGCAACCTTTCCATGCTATGCTGCGTCAAATGGTTGATTTCAATGTTGAAATCAAATCAAGTCGACATAACATGGGAGAAGAGCGCGTCCATCACCGGTAACAGCGATATGATGCGTAGACTGACCATGCGTTATGCGTATGTCACGGTGTCTTTTATCAATAACACACTGCTTGTCAATCCAACCATGCACGGCCGTCTGGTATTCGGCATCAAGATCCGCTCATCGCAAGTGCCCGTTCGCAACCATCTCCCATACGCATAAAAACCCGCCGGAGGAATGCTCCCCCGGCGGGCTCAGACTGTTGATAAACCCATCTTGCTTGACAAGGGTCAGCTTGCTCAAAAAGCCTTGGATGCCGGGAACCAAGCCCGATCACGGCGGGAGCGTACACGGAAGTACGTGACCGCCCTGTCGTGGCGCAGGTGACAACGCAGACAGGGCTTTTTCAGTAAACTGAGCCCGCCGGAGGAATACTCCCCCGGCGGGCTTCGCTGGATCGGTAACTTTACTCGATCACCTTGGAGACGACGCCGGAGCCGACCGTGCGGCCGCCTTCGCGAATGGCGAAGCGCAGGCCCTGCTCCAGGGCGATAGGCGTAATCAGGGTGATTTCCATGTCGATGTGGTCGCCCGGCATCACCATTTCCACGCCGTCGGGCAGCTTGATGTTGCCCGTC
>JAJFVI010000133.1 GCA_021371895.1 Eubacteriales bacterium
GTGTTTACCACCCCGCACGGCCCAATGATGGCGCCGTTTCTCAAGCGGCTGGTGGTATCGGTCCGCCCCGAAAAAGGGGAAATGGTGCTGGACGCAAATACCCTGCCCGAGGTGGCGCTGTATGAAAATAGCGATTCTGACCATCTTCCCGGAGATGTTTGAAAGTTTCCTGTCTGTCAGCATCCTGGGCCGCGCACGCACCGAGGGGTTGATGACGGTGGAACCGACGGACATTCGCCCTTACAGCGTGCAAAAGCATAAAAACACAGACGATTATCCCTTCGGGGGCGGCGCGGGCATGGTGATGACCGCTCAGCCCATCGTGGACGCAGTGGCGGCGGTTCGCGCGCGCGGCTATGCCGGCCCCTGCCTGTACATGAGTCCGCGGGGCAAGCCGCTGACGCAGGAAAAGGTGCGCAGCCTTGCAGGGCAGAATAGCCTGATTCTTTTATGCGGGCATTACGAAGGGGTCGATCAGCGCGCGCTGGAACTGGCGGTGGACGAGGAAATATCGCTGGGTGATTTCGTGCTGACCGGCGGCGAGCTGGCTGCTATGGCGGTAGTAGACGCGGTCGCCCGGCTGGTGCCGGGAGTGCTTGGCAGCAGCGAAAGCGCGCAGGACGAAAGCTTTTCCGAAGGGCTGCTGGAATACCCGCAGTACACGCGCCCGCGTTTATATCAAGGGCTTTCGGTGCCGGAGGTGCTGTTAAACGGCAACCACGCGGAGATCGCCGCGTGGCGAAGAAAACAGGCGCTGGCGGCGACGCTTGCGCGCCGGCCCGACCTGTTCGCGGCGGCGCCCATGACGGACAAAGAGCGCGCCGAAACGCTCGCAGATGCGAAAGCCGACGACGCGGAGCAATAGGCAAGGGTTAGCCAAACGCAGGTCAGCCATCCAAATGAAATTTACCTACGAACCGCGCGGGTGGGTACTCGTAAACAGCCACGCTTTCCACACGCGCTTTAGTAGGCGCGAACATCTCCGCAACAATGGGTACTGCCTTGGATATGTTTCCTTCCGGTTCGTCGATGAGCAGCGTTACATGCGGAACCCATGCATGGGCGCCGGTTGCAGGTTCCTGCGGAGCAAGGGCGTCGTGCAGCTCAAGCAACTCCCGGTTGACGGCCGGCGCGGCAAAGAGGACTTTCAGACCGAACAGGCCGATATGGCTCAGCTGGAGCGTAAATGGAGCCAACCGGGTGCAAACCTCACGCACGCGATGAACAACCTGCGCTTCCAGCGCGGGCTCAAAGTCGGCGAGCGTGATGTGGAACGGGATGCTGATCTGCGGGTTCTCGCAAAGCCCAAGGCCGGTCAAGTTCCGTGTAACAGCGTCGAGCTTCTGCTCGGTTTCCCTGTCCAGAAGCGCGACCAGATACAGGCGCTTTCCATCCATCGTTTCATCCCCTCCCAACGCGATGCACTCATTGCATGGATTATACCATATCCGGCGCGCGATACCAACCGGGCCGCGACGCGCCGGCAAATATACCCGGCCCACGAGGAGGAAACCTCATGCTGATGCGAAAGCTGCTGGTGGCCGTCGGCCCTCCGTTATTGTGCCTGCTAACCTGCGTGCTGTTTCGGTGGCTGGACGAGCTGACCGCCGTAACCGGGTTCATCCAATACCTGCTCAAAGGCGTGCTGCTGGGCGTGTGTCTGGGGCTGGTGCTGCCGGTGGCAGGCATCACACTAAAAAACAACGGGCTTACGGGATGGCTGTTTGTCGCGGCGGGACTTACGGCGCTCGCGCTGACAGCCCAATACCTGCAAACCATCGGCCTGCTGCACTGGCCCGTACTGGACGCCATCGTAACTGTCAACGGGCAGGTGGTGCTGGCGGAAAGCACCGTAACGGGCTTCCTGCTCCTCACCGCAACGTTCAACGGCAGGCGCAAAAAGCAGGTTTAGACACTTGAATGAACGGACGGGCATCCTGGGCGCAGCGTTACATTTATGCCGGTCTGTGGTATACTGTTGTCTGTAATTAACGGGTTGGCGGGGGGCGAAAGCGTGTTTGGAGCCATACTCCGTTTTCTGGTCACCGCGGCGGCCGTTCCGCTTTGCGCCCAATACCTGCCGGGCGTACATATGACGGATTGGACGCAGGCCGTGATGATCGGCGCGATTCTGGGCGTGTTCTACATCATACTGCGTCCGCTGCTCCGGCTGCTGCTCAAGGTGATCAACTGGCTGACGCTGGGGCTATTGTACGTAGTGGTGGACGCGTGGCTGGTGTGGACGGCAGCGGGCATGCTGGGCGGGGCGGTAACGCTGGATAATTACTGGTGGGCCATCGCCGTGGCTTTCGTAGTCAACGTAGCACGCACATTGGTCGGGGCGCTGACGGGCAAACTGCGGGATTAGGAGTTAAAGCAAGCATGCACATTTTACTGGTTAACGACGACGGCATCCAAAGCATAGGGATTCACGCGCTGTGCCGGGCGGCGGTGCAACGGGGGCACAGGGTGAGCGTATGCGCGCCCAGCACCCAGCAGAGCGCCGCCAGCCATCGGATCACACTGACGGACCCCCTCTATGTGAAGGACTTCGATATGGGCGAAGCAGACGTGAAAGCCTGGGCGATCACCGGGACACCCACCGACTGTGTGCGGCTGGCGCTGTTCAGCCTGCTGACGGAACCGCCGGACGTGCTGATATCCGGCATTAACGATGGTTACAATGCCGGTATGGCCGTACATTACAGCGGCACCGTAGGCGCGGCGACCGAGGCGGCGCTCAACCATGTGTACGCCATGGCCGTAAGCGTACACCACGAGGCTGGGCAAACGCTCTACGATTATGTGGCGCGCCTGGCCATCCGTACCGCCGAGCGGTACGTAAAACTGAAAATCCCGCCCGTAACGATCCTCAACATGAATGCGCCCCTGCGCGACCCTGCGTCGATGCTCGCCCCGGTGCTGGCGCCCCTGTCGGTGGCGAATTTCAAGGATAGCTACATTCGCCGGGAAAGCCCGCGCAGCGGCACCTACTACTGGATGACCGACGAATGCCTCATGGAGCCGCCGGAGGCAGGAAGCGATCTGGATTGGCTCAACAAGGGGCACGTCACCTACACCTTCATGGGCAACCCCAGCGAGCACGGCGCGGCGTTCACCTCCTTCGTAAAAGATTTGGCGGATGCCCACTGAGCCTCTATAAGCCTCAATGATCAAAGCCCTGTCGCCCACAGTTGTCGCAGCGGCGCATACAGCGTCGCTTTGAACCAAAACAGCTCTTTCCCGAGGGCGCTTCAGCGCCATGGAGGCCTATGGATACGCAAGAGATCATCCGTCGCCTGAACCTGCGCGGCAAGGCCCTCAGTAAGGGACATCGGCGCATCGCCACGTTCATCGCCGAACATTCGGATAAGGCCGCTTTTATGACCGCCGTCACGTTGGGGAAAAACTGCGGCGTCAGCGAATCCACCGTGGTTCGTTTCGCCACCGCCATGGGGTACGAGGGCTACCCCGAGCTGCAGGCGGCGTTACAGGAACTGGTACGCCAGCATATGACCGCCAGCGAACGCTTTAACATCGCATCGGAGATCAAGGAAAACGACGTGCTGCGTACGGTGCTTAAAAACGACATGCGCAACATCCGCCTGACCACCGAGGATCTGTCCCAGAAGGACTTCGATCACGCAGTGGAGCTGCTGCTGGGTGCGCGGCGCATCTATGTGATGGGGCTGCGTTCCGCAGCACCCCTGGCGCAGTTTTTCGCCCATTACCTGCGTTTGATCTTCGACGACGTGGTAATGGTGCAAAACGCCATCGGCGAAGTGTTTGACGAGATGGAGCGCATCGGCGTGCCGGACGTGCTGGTAGCCATCAGCTTCCCCCGGTATTCCACACGCACAGTCGAATGTATGCGCATCGCCAGAGAAAACAACGCAAAGGTAATCGCCGTGACCGACGGGGCCATGAGCCCGCTGGGGGCTGTAGCAGATATATGCCTGTACGCGCATACGGACATGGCCAGCTTTGTGGATTCCCTCGCCGCGCCGCTGTCCCTGCTCAACGCGCTCATCGTGGCGCTGAGCCTGCGTCGCCGACAGGAACTAAGTGTGCATCTCAAGCGGCTGGAAAGCCTTTGGAACGCGCACGGCGTTTACCTGGACAGGGATGAGCCGATCGCCCCGCCCGCCGTGCAGCAGGATACGAAGCCCACACCAGGTACCCCCCGCGACTGACACCCACCATCCCCACCTGTGCGCCGATCTATCGACGCGCGGAGAGCAGATAAGGAGACTTTCATGCAATCAGTGCTCGTCATCGGCGGCGGCGCCGCTGGGTTGATGGCCGCCGTGACCGCTGCGGAGCAGGGCGCTGCCGTAACGCTGCTGGAACGCAACGAAAAACTCGGCAAAAAGCTCTACATTACCGGCAAGGGGCGCTGCAACTGCACCAACCTCTGTTCACCCGACGACTTTCGCCAAAATGTGGTGCGAAACCCGCGCTTCCTCTATTCCGCGCTGGAGGCGTTGCCGCCAACGGCGCTGGTGCAGAAGCTGGAAAGCTGGGGCTGCCCCACGATCACCGAACACGGCAGGCGCGTCTTTCCCGCGTCGCAGAAGGCAAGCGATGTCACCCGCGCTTTGGAGCGGCAGTTAACCCAATTGGGCGTTCGTCTCCGCCTGAACACCCGGGTCGCTGGGCTTACGGTTGCCGATGGTCGGGCCCGGGGCGTAACCCTGGAGACCGGCGAAGTGATTTCGGCTGACGCAGTGATCGTATGCACGGGCGGCTGCAGCTATCCTTCCACCGGCAGTACCGGCGACGGGTATACCCTGCTAACCGCTGCGGGGCATACTATCGTGCCGCCCAAGCCCGCGCTGGTTCCGCTTACCAGCGAAGCCGCATGGGTACGGGCGCTGCAGGGGCTATCGCTGAAAAATGTCCGGCTGACCCTCTGGCATGGGAAAAAGCGCCTGTATACCGAAATCGGGGAAATGCTGTTTACGCATTTCGGCGTATCCGGCCCGCTGGTTTTGTCGGCTTCCAGCTATCTGGCGGGGCTATCCCTCACGGAATGCCGACTGGAACTGGATCTGAAACCCGGCCTCACGGAGAGCCAGGTGAACGAGCGGCTGATAAGGGATATCTCCGGCGCGGGTCGCAAGCACACGCAAGCCATCCTGCGCGGTCTTTACCCCGAGCGGCTTGCGCAAGTCATGGCGGAGCTGACCGCCGTCGATCCGCTTACCCCCGCAAGCGAACTGCGCCGTGAGCAGCGGGAAGCGCTGGCGCATGCCGCCAAGGCGCTGGAGATCCCGGTAAGCGGCACGGAACCCCTCGAGGCCGCAGTGGTCACGGCCGGCGGCGCGCAGGTAAGCCAATTCCACCCCGCCACCATGGAAAGCAAGCTTGTCCCCGGGCTGTACGCCGCGGGGGAAGTGTTGGACGTGGATGCGCTCACGGGGGGCTACAATCTCCACATCGCGTTCGCCACGGGCTATTGCGCGGGTCGCGCGGGAGGCGTGGCGATCTAGGCAGCGGGCCGTACGCAAACGTATTTCACCGGCATGCGAAAGTTATCAACCAGACTGGAGTTTTTTTGGATGCACTACATCGTTATGGACTTGGAATGGAACCAACCGACCAGTTTCAACACACCGGTATTCCGCCAGATTGGCGACAGCCTTCTTTTTGAGGTCATCCAGATCGGCGCCGTAAAGCTGGACGAGCACTTTTCGGTGCTGGAGGAACTATCCATCCCCGTCCGCCCGACTCACTACGTCAACATCCATCCTCGTGTGCGCCGCATGACCCGTCTGGGTCGGGAGGAGCTTTGCGACGCGCCCGCTTTCCCCGAGGCGATGGAACAGTTCGCGGGCTGGTGCGGCGAGGATTACATCTTCCTCACCTGGGGCGGAGACGACATTAGCGTTCTGCGGCAGAACCTTGATTTTTTCCATTATGAGGGCGAGTGCGCCAAAATGTACGATGTGCAACGCTATTACGCCGAGGCGTTCGAACTGGGCATTCACCAGAAATCGCTGAAGGGTGCGATGGAGCATTTGGAGATCGCCCAGGACGAGCACCGTGATTTCCACAACGCCGTCAACGATGCATACTACACCGCGCTGGTGCTGCAAAAGCTGCCCGAACCTACCGGCGTGCTCCGGCATGAGCAGGCTCCCCGCAAACTGAGCCATAATCCGCGCCACACGCGTTGCCGCATTTCGCACACAGTGCCCTCGGTAACCGCCGGCCTCGCGGGGGAGGATGTGCTCGCTCCCCGGTGCCCCACCTGCAAGAGCCCCACGCAGCTCCAAACCGCGCTGACCCCACAGGCGCCCGGCAGGTACATAGCGCTGAGCAAGTGCGCTCAGCACGGGTTCCTTTTCATCAAAGTGCGCTTTACCCTCCTGCCGGACGGGCAAAAGGGGCTGTATTTAAGCGTAACCCCCGCCAACCGGCAAAATCGCGCTTATATCCACACCAAAGTCCTGCAGGATCAGTACCGCCGCAAACTGGGCATGAACGTCGACCCCGAGGATTTAAGCCATGTCAGCGAAAGCAACATGCCCTTTGAGGACGTCTGAATCCACAGCGCACCGCTGTGCGCTCCGGCTGCGCCCGCCGGTTTTCTCCCGGCGGAGCGCGAACCCCAACGGAGGCAGACCATGAAACCGCAACCCGAACAAGCGCCGGCAACCATCAGGATCGCCTATCACGGACAGAACGCCACCTTCCCCGCAGGCATCTCCGCGCTGGCTGCCATCCGGCAGCTCTCCGGCGGCCAAACGGAAGGACTGCTGTGCGCCATGAACGGCGGCGTATGCCTGGATCTTAACGCCCCGCTGGAACAAAGCGCGGAGCTGGAAGGCCTCACCTATCAGGACGAGGAAGGCCGGCGCGTGTATGAGCGTTCGCTCCGGTTTTTGCTGCTGCTCGCCATGCATCGCCTTTTCCCGGAAATGCGCGTACGCATCCTCAACTCCATCGGTTATGGAGTCTATCTGCGCGCGCTGGGAACGGAGATGGATCACGCCACGGTGCATGCCGTGGAAGCGGAGATGCGCAGGCTCGTGCGGGAAGATCTTCCCTTTGAAAAGGAGGTTTGGACACGGGAGCAGGCGATCGCTTACTTCGGCAACCACAACTATCCGGATAAGGCGGAAATCCTCGCCTATCGGCCCGAAGAAACCATCCCGATGTACCGTATCGGCACGATGTGGGAGTATTTTTACGGCGCCATGGTGCCTTCCACCGGCTACCTGACACACTTCGCGTTATGGCCGCATTTCCCGGGAATGGTCGTGCGCATGCCCTCGCCCGCCGTGCCGGATCGCCCGGCCGCCTACCAGCCGCGGCCCAAGCATTTGCGGGTGTTTAACGAATCGCAGGAATGGTGCGCGATTCTGGGCGCAAGCAACATCGCCGACGTTAACCACATGATTGAGCAGAAGAAAATGCGGGAGTTCATCCGCGTTAACGAGGCCCTGCACGATAAATCCATCGCGCACATCGCCGACGAGATCGTCACCCGCAACGCAATGATCGTGCTGATCTTCGGCCCGACCTCCAGCGGCAAGACCACCTTCGCCCACCGGCTGGCCGTACATTTGCAGGTGCTGGGCAAGCGCCCGCAACTGGTTTCGCTGGATGATTTCTACAAATCCCGGGACGACGTGCCTTTGGGTCTCGACGGCATGCCCGACCTGGAAAATGTGGAAGCCCTGGACATCTCCCATTTAAGCGACTGCATCGAGCGGCTGCTTTCCGGGCAAACGGTGAACATGCCCCGCTTCGATTTCATTGCCGGCACGCGCAAGCCCGAAACCACACCCATGGTGCTGGCCGGCAACGGCCCGCTGATTCTGGAGGGAATCCATGCGCTCAACGATCGCGTAACCTGCGAGCTGCCCGAGCAACTGACCTACGGCGTATACGTAAGCGCCCTGCCCTGCATCAACCTGGACAACCATAACCGCATTCGCACCACCGACGTCCGCCTGCTAAGGCGCATCACACGGGACGCACGGTTCCGCGGTACTGCCCCGGAAAAGACCATCGATATGTGGCCCAACGTCCGCGCGGGCGAGGAAAAGTGGATTTTCCCCAATCAGGAGAAGGCGGACGTGATGTTCAACACATCGCTGCACTACGAATTACCCATTCTGAAACGCGCGAGTTTCGACCTGCTTTCCCGCATCCCGCCCTCCATGCCGGAGGCGCTGGTGGCACACCGGCTGTTGAAATTCCTGCAATACTTTCTGCCCGTGGAGGACGCGGTACTCGATGAAATCCCGCCGCTGAGCATCCTGCGGGAGTTTATCGGCGAGTGTACTTTCTATGACCGGCATTGACTTTTATCGCAACTTAGTGTATAAGAAGATGTTTACCCATTTGCGACTGTGAACGGGAGGCAATCCAGAGGTGCAGGCTTTCAGCGCAGCCATCGAGGCTTTAAACTGGGTGACGACCCTATGGTTGATTATTATCATTGTCTATCAGCTTTATATCAGTATATACGGCTTTAAGCGTAAAACCAAGGACTATCAGGATCACGATCCAAAGCTTAAATACCTGGTGCTCGTGCCGGCTCACAACGAAGAGGCCGTTATTTCAGGTATCATCGAAAACCTGCAATCCATGGATTATCCCCGGGATCTTTACGATTTCTACATTCTGGCCGACAATTGCGATGATCGCACTGCCGAGCTTGCCCGAGAGATGGGCGCTAACGTACTGGTGACCCATAAGGAAAGCCCCGACACCCGAACCGGCAAGCCCATCGTGCTGCAAAAGGCACTGATCGCGCTGGAGGGGTACGCCAAGAAATACGATCTGGTCATCTTTTTCGATGCGGACAACCGTATCGACACCAATTTGTTCCGCGAGGTCAACAGCCAGTTCCTCGATCATCCCGAAGCGGACATCGTGCAGTGTTACCTGGGCTGCAAGAATAAAAAGGGTCTTGTGGCGCTGTACTACTACATGAGCTATACCATTACCAACCGTTTCTTCCAGTACGCAAAAAGCCGCATCGGCATCAACAGCGTCATCGGCGGCACTGGGTTCGCTGTACGTGCGGATTACCTGCAAAAGCGCGGCGGATGGACGGCCATGAGCCTTACGGAGGACTTCGAGCTGCAGGTGGAGGCCACATGCGAAGGCAAGCGCATTCTGTGGAACAACAACGTACGCATTTACGACGAGAAACCCACCCGCTGGCGCGCTAGCCTGCGGCAACGCATCCGCTGGGCACAGGGGCACTGGTTCGTCTGTTTCAAAAACACGCGTCGTATTTTCCGCGCGCTGAAGGAAAAACGCATCAGCTTTGGCGAGTTTTTGAGCACCTTCCTGTACGTGTACAGCCTGACGCCGTTCGTTTTTTTGGTGCTGCAAACGGTGATGAGTTCCCTGATGCAAATCTTCGTGTGGACGGGGCTAATGCCATCGCAGAATGCAGCCGTCACCTTCTGGGACTGGTTTTGGGTCAACTTCCCCAGCGTTATGGTATTCATGTATTCCTTCATCATTCTATTCTATATAGCGGATTGGCTGGATAATCACGAACGGTTCCGGCCGCTTTCGTTGATTAAGAATGTCTTGAGTCTCGCCCTGAATACCGTAATCGTGGCGTTCGCGCAGATTTGGGGGCTATTCCGTTTCCGCCACCAGAAGGTATGGGTGAAGACCACGCACAAGATCAACGCGCCAAACGAGGGCAGCCTGTACGACCCCCATGCGGAGGGCAGCGGCCAGACGCTGAAAACGGTGGAAAACAGCTATCTTATTTAAGATGGGGCACGCAGGCTGTAAACCGGGTGCATTTTTTTGACCGCGCTGCGCAGACATCCGGCATGCTCGCGACACCGCCGCCTTCGGAGTGCTTCGCGGGCAGACGATCCCTGTGTTTATCTTCGCGACAGCCACCCGGCGTAACACGCTCGGCCTATTCGGCAGGGCAGCAAGCGATGAAAGGGGTACGTGCGTATGCGATATTGGGTCGTCGGCGCCGGGCCCGCGGGCTGCACTGTTGCGCGGGAACTGGCGGAAAGCACAGATGCTGAGGTGACGGTACTGGAAAGGCGGCCGCACGTCGCGGGCAATACCTACGATGCGCCAGATGCCGCAGGCGTTATGACGCACCGTTATGGCCCTCACATCTTCCATACGTACGATCAGGAAGCATACGCGTTTCTCAGCCGCTTCACCGCCTGGTATCCCCTGCGCCACCGTGTGCTGGCCAATGTTCACGGCAAGCTGCTTCCGGTACCCTTTAACCTCGTTTCGCTTCGCATGGCGTTTGGCAACCTTAAAGCCGCGCGGATGGAGCGCGCCCTGCGCGACGCGTTCGGCGATGGCACACGGGTCGCCATACTGGATCTGCGGGAGCGCGAGGAACCGGAACTGCGCGAACTGGCCGCATACGTATACGAAAACATCTTTCGTACTTACACCCTTAAGCAATGGGGTCTCGCACCGGACGCGCTGGATCCCGCCGCCATGGCACGCGTGCCTGTTGTGGTTGGCGAAGACTGCGGATATTTTCAGGATCCCTATCAGGGAGTACCCGCGGACGGTTATACCGCGCTGTTTACACGATTGCTTGATCATCCGCGCATTCACGTGGAACTGAATGTGGACGCACGCGAACGCTTCCGGCTGGAAGGTGAAACGCTTACCCTGGATGACGAGCCCTGCCGGGAGCCGGTGATCTATACCGGCGCGCTGGACGAACTGATGGGTTTCCGGCTGGGACAACTGCCCTACCGCACGCTGGATTTCACGTTTGAGACGCATCCGACGGACGGGTATCAGCCGGTCGGCGTGGTGAACTACACCGTCGACGAGGCTTTTACGCGCATCACGGAGTTTAAAAAGCTCACCGGGCAAAAATTGCCGGGCGTAACGACCATCGCCAAGGAATACTCCCGCGCCTGCGGTGCGCAGGATACGCCCTTCTATCCCATCCCCGATGAAAAAAGCGCGGCTCGTTACGCCGCCTACCGGCGTGAGGCCGACCGCTGCCCGAACCTGATACTGCTGGGCCGTCTGGCGGAATACCGGTATTACAATATCGATACCATTGTCAGCCACGCCCTGGAAGCGGGTCGCCTGGCGGCATACCGATAACCGCGATACCCGATACTTCCTATGTAAAGGAAGGGAACGACAATGAAACTGCTTACGGTGACCGTACCCTGCTATAACTCTGCGGCCTATATGGAGCGCTGCGTCAACTCCCTCCTGCCGGGTGGCGATGAGATGGACATCATCATCATCGACGACGGCTCGACCGACGAGACCGGCGCGATCGCCGACCGGTACGCGGCACTGTACCCCGATTCCGTACGCGTGATTCACCAGCCCAACGGCGGTCACGGTGAGGGAATCAACCAGGGCCTCGCCCACGCGCAGGGCATCTATTTCAAGGTCGTGGATTCCGACGACCGGCTCAACCCGCAGGCGCTGAGCAAGCTGATGGACGTCCTTAGCCGGCACACCGGCGAGGGCGAGCAGATCGATTTAATCGTCAACAATTACGTGTACGATCAGGCAGACCGTGAAACGGTTTTCTCGGTGAATTACCGCGTCTGCATGGCGCCTGGCAGGGTGCTCGGCTGGGAGGACGTCCGCCGTTTTCCCCTGCATAAGCAATTTATGATCCATTCCCTGATCTATCGTACGCAGTTGCTTCGGGATATACCGCTGTCCCTTCCCAAGCACACCTTTTACGAGGACAACCTTTACATCTATGAACCCTTGCCCTATACCAGAAGCGTTTATTATCTGGACGAACCGTTGTACGGATACATGATCGGCCGGGAGGATCAATCCATCGCGGAGAAAAACATCCTTCGCCGCTTGAACCAGCTCAGCCATATCACCGAACAGGTAGCAACCAGCTATACGCTCAGCGCGCTCAAAGCCTTGCCTAAAAGTTTGTGCGACTATATGCTCAACAGCTGCGCCGGTATGCTGCTCACCGCATCCGCGCTTCAGTACATCAAAGGCACGGAAGAAAGCTTCGCTATGAACCGCCATATGTGGCAAACCATCCGCGATTTTGACGAGGCCCTCTACCTGAAACTGCGCCGAAACCCGCTGGGTCGCGTTTCGGCGCTGCCCGGCAAAGCGGGCCGCCGCACGCTGGTGGGCGGGTACCGGTTCGTGCGCAAGATGATCCATTTCTAGGGATGCGCTGATGATATCGCGTTGCGGTTGCGGCGGCTGAGCGTTGGCGATTTGCGTGAGAAAAGCCCCAGGAATGGCGGGGCGATCGCAGGGTTTTAAGTTCAACGCGGCAATGTAGTATTGCCGCAGATATAAATGCGTTTTACCCGGCACTTACTTCGCTCGCCGCGATACAATTGCAACAAACGTCGGCCTCCGCTTGACTTCTCGACCTATGCGCAGCATACTTTTCGTAACAAGAAGTATACGTGACGCAAGGAGGTTCACCCATGGTAACCGTTCACCCATGGATACGGCTTATGCAGCAGTCGTTTACCCCCACGGAACAGGCTCTGCTGGGCCCCTACCTGAACGATGTGCGCGCGCGCATCGATCTGCATCCGCGTTTCATAGATTCGCTGATGGAGGATCACGTACGGGCGCTGCGCTGGTACGCCGATCACGGTGTGCCGGTAAGCGACGGGATGAAACGCCTCGATCCCGCACAATTAGGAGATTTCTACCTGCGCGAACGTACGGCGTGGTATCCGCTGGATACGGCGGCGAAGATCTATCCGCTGAGCATGGGGCTAAAAAGGATGACGATGTATCGTCTTTCCTTTTACCTGAAGTATCCCGTGGAGCCGGAGATATTGCAAATGGCGCTCACCTATACCATCCGGCGTTTCCCTTACTTCGCCACCACCATTAAATGCGGGCTGTTCTGGCACTACATCGACAGCGCTATGCGCCGCTTCGCCGCGCGCCCGGAAACCAAGACGCCTTGCGCGCCGATATGCCTGAATGCCAGCAGTTCCCCCACCTTTCGGGTGGTGTGGTACCAAAACCGCGTGGGCGTGGAGTTTTTTCACGTGCTCACCGACGGCACCGGCGCGACAATCTTCCTGCGCACGCTGCTGCACGAATATCTGCGCCTGCTGGGATACGATACACCCCTTGACGAGGGGATTTTTTCGCTTACCGAAGCGCCTGACCCACGGGAATGGGTGGACGATTTTTCTCTGGCTGATGAGCGCCCGGCACAGGAGGGCTTCGGCCATCAGTCGGCACTCCAGCTGCGCCGCGTGCTGACGCTGCAGAAGTCCAGCCGGATTTTGCACTTCGACCTTCCGCTCCCAGCGCTGCGTGAGGCGGCCAAGGAGAGGAACGTTACCGTGACGACGCTGATTTTAAGCTTGATGATGCTCGCGCTGAAACCCGCCACCGAAACACACGGGGGAAAGCGAAAAATCCATATCCAGCTGCCTGTAAACATGCGCAAGTATTACCCGTCTCATACCTTGCGCAATTTCAGCATGTACTGCTCTATCAGCATGCATCCCCGGCAGATCACCACGCTTGAGAATATATTGCCGGAAATCTCCGCGCAGGTAAGCCGAGGCACCTCCAAAGAAAACCTGGACGGTACCATGACCCTCTCCAGCAAGCTGGTGCGTTACCTGCGCTTTGTCCCGCTGATCATCAAGCGCCCAATCGCCTATCTATTATACGGGCGGCTGAGCAATGGGGTGTTCACCACCGCGTTTTCCAACCTGGGTTTAATTACACTGCCGGAAGGCATGCGCCCCCACGTAGAAAAATTCGATGCCGTATTGGGACCGCCCATACGCAACCGCTTGGGGTGCTCGCTGTGCAGTTATGGCGAACACGCGATGTTCACCATCGTGGAAAGCAGCGCTTTCCCTGTGTTTGAAAACGTTTTGTACGACCAGCTTTGCGCACTTAGCCTTACGCCTTACGTGGAAGGCACCGCCTGAACGCAGCGTCTCACCCGCCGTTTTCCCCTTGGCCCTTTGCCGGAAAGGAGGCGTTTGCCTTGGAAAAGACGCCCATGCAGGTGCACGTGACCTATCCGCAGCTTCCGCCCCACAGTTTCTGGCGGCGTAACCGCCGCGAGCTGACGCGCGCGCTGTTCGCGTTTCTGGCTTATGCCTGCGCGCTGGTCAACCTGTGCGTAGGAGGTATCCCCTGGTCGCTGGCCGCTATCGGCGGGCTTGCGGTCATCTGGATTGTGTTTTTTTACCGGCCGTTGGTGGAAAACACCAGGATCAAGAAAATGACGGACGTCGGCGCGGCGATCTGCCTGTACCTGTTTATGCTGGATTGGATTTTCGGCGTAAATTGGAGCGGGTTCGTAGCGCTGATCGTATTCTTTGCTGATCTGATTATCGCAGGCACGTATTTCCTGGCTTATTTTAAAAAAGAAAAGCGGAACTTTCTTCCGCTTTTTGAGTTGATGCTGGGCGGGCTGGTGGCCATCTTTTGCGGTTTGGTCGGCTGGAGCCGACTGGATTGGCCCATGATCGTGGTAGGCAGCGTGAGCCTCGCCCTGGCGATTTTGACCGTGGCTTTACACTTTACGGCGATCCGCAGGGAGATCCAGAAGAAGATTCACTGGTAATGCGATTTTAAATTGTATAAAGGCGCGTTTTGCGCGTCGGCAGTTGCGCCAGTACAATACCGCAAAGCATTAGCCCACAGCCCAGCAGTTCCCGGCTCGTGAGGATTTCCCCCAGCAGCACCCACTGCGCCAGCACCGCGAACACGCTTTCCAGGCACATCAGCAGCGAGGCGATTGTAGGGTCGGTGTCGCGCTGTGCGACTATTTGCAGGGTATAGCCCACCCCGCCGCTGAGTATACCGGCGTATAAAAGCGGCACCCAGCCTTTCAGCAGTTCCGCAAACGAGGGTTGCTCGAAGAGCAGCATCGTTGCCGCACACAGCCCTGAAGCCACGAAAAACTGCACACAGCTCAGCCGTACGCAGTCGGTGCGCGGCGAAAAATGCGCGATCAGCAGGATATGCACGGTATAGGCAGCCGCGCAGAGCAGCAGCTCCACGTCCCCGACGCCGACGGTGAGCGCTTCGGTAACACACAGCAGAAACAGGCCCACCAGGCACAGTCCGACCGCCAGCCACACGTTGCGACGCATGGGCCGCTTGAAAAACAACCCGCTCAGCGGCACCAGTACGATGTAGAGCGCCGTTATGAACCCCGCCTTACCCGCGGAGGTTGCCTGTATGCCCAGCTGCTGAAAGCTGGAGCCGAAAAACAACGCCACTCCGCAGCATACGCCGCCGATGACCAGCGTGCGCTTTTGCGCCGGGTTCATGCGCCGGAACGTACGGCAGGCCGGTGCGCTATCTTTTTGTGTAGCGGCGCGTTTGCGTTCCAATGCGTCCAAAAAACGGATGCAGGGTAAAAGCACCAGTCCGGCGATCAGGAGCCGGGCAGCGTTGAAAGTAAAGGGCCCCATGGAATCCATCGCCACGTCCTGCGCTACGAAAGCGACGCCCCAGATGGCGGCAGTCAGCAGCAATAACAGGTTAGCGCGCAGAGTTTTGCTCATTACGAGATCGGAAGAGCGTCGGGTAG
>JAJFVI010000144.1 GCA_021371895.1 Eubacteriales bacterium
GTGCGCTTTCCGATATACGCAGGCTGTACAAGCAGGAGCGATCGGGGCTTATGGAAATCGAGTATATCAGCCCCGTGGTCGCTCTTTCTCCCCAAGCCGCCTTTTACGCGCGCAAGCAAAGCGTGCCGCTTGCGCAGGCCGCGGGCGGCATATGCGGCGAGTTCGTGATGAGCTATCCGCCCGGCATACCTATCCTCGCGCCGGGGGAGCGTGTTACATCGCAAATTGTGGATTATATCCGTTATGCCAAAGAAAAGGGATGCACGCTTACCGGCCCGGAGAGTATGGACGTAAGCCGATTAAATATCGTTGCGGAGGTGGAACCGAATGGATGATCTTTGGTATAGCGAGTGCCATACGCCGGACGTACGCTTTTCCATCCGGGTTTCCGCGCAGATCCATCAGGAAACGAGCGATTACCAGCAAATTTCTGTGTACGCCTCGCCGGAGTTTGGCCGCATCTTAACGCTGGACGGCGTGCTGATGCTCACCGAACGGGATGAGTTTATTTACCATGAGATGATTACACACGTGCCCATGGCGGTCAACCCCGACATCCGCTCCGTGCTGGTCATCGGCGCGGGCGATGGCGGTGTGGCGCGGGAACTGAGCAGGTATGCGGGCATCCGCAAGATCGATGTGGCGGAAATCGACCGCCGCGTGGTGGAAGTGTGTAAGGAATTCCTGCCCCAAACGGCCTGCGGGTTTAACGACCCGCGCGTGAACCTGCACTTTATCGACGGGCTGAAATACCTGCGCCATACGCAGGAGAAGTACGACCTGATCATCGTAGATTCCACCGACCCTTCCGGGCCGGGCGAAGTGCTGTTTACCAAGGAGTTTTACGGCGGCTGCCAAAATGCCCTCACGGAGCGCGGCATCCTCGTTAACCAGCACGAAAGCCCCTTTTACCAGGAGGACGCCAAAGCCATGCGCAGCTCCCACAAGCGCATCCTGAGCGTGTTTCCCGTAAGCTGCGTGTATCAGGCGCATATTCCCACCTACCCTTCGGGGCACTGGCTTTTTGGGTTCGCGTCGCTGGGTCTGCATCCCGAAAGGGATTTGCAGGCTGACGCGTGGAACGCGCTTGGCATACGGACCCGCTATTACAACACGCGCCTGCACCGGGGTGCGTTTTGCCTGCCCAATTACGTGGAGGAGATGCTGAATACGGATGAATAGAAACGTGCAAACCTTTCTGGGCTGCGACGCGCAATACGGGCGGGCGGACATCGTGCTCTTTGGCGCTCCCTTCGACGGCACCACCTCGTTTCGCCCTGGAGCGCGCTTCGGCCCTTCGGCCATGCGAAACGAATCCTTCGGCATGGAAACCTACTCGCCCTATTGCGAGCGCGATCTCACGGAAATGCGCATCTGTGACGTAGGCGACCTGGAGTTGCCTTTCGGCAATACCGAAGCGGCGCTGTCGTTGATCCAGCGACGCACCGCCGAAATCTATGCCGCCGGCAAGCGGCCCGTGCTGCTGGGCGGAGAGCACCTGGTTACGCTGGGTGCCCTGCGCGCCGCGCTGCAAGTGTATCCGGATTTGTGCATCCTGCATCTGGACGCGCATACCGACCTGCGTGACGATTATTTGGGTGAGCCGCTGTCCCATGCCTGCGTACTGCGGCGCATCTGGGAACTGACCGGCGACGGACGTATTTTCCAGTTCGGCATCCGCAGCGGGACGCGCGAAGAGTTCGCTTTTGCCGATTCCCATATGGCGCTGCACCGCTTCGACCTTTCCGGTTGGGCGGAAACCCTGCAAACGCTTGGCGACCGCCCCGTATACCTCACCCTCGACCTGGATGTGCTCGACCCGGCGTTTCTCCCCGGAACGGGCACGCCAGAGGCTGGCGGCGTAAGCTTTATGGCGCTGCTGACCGCTATTTTGCAGCTTCACAAAATCCGCCTGATCGGGTGCGACATCGTGGAGCTGGCCCCCCACTACGACGTAAGCGGCGCGTCCACCGCCGCGGCCTGCAAGATCACCCGCGAGATTTTGCTGCAAATGAAAGGAGCGTAACCCCATGGGAACATGTTTGATTATCG
>JAJFVI010000157.1 GCA_021371895.1 Eubacteriales bacterium
ACAGTTATTGTCAACCTGTTTTACCTGCGGCGCTCCGTGTTGTGTTTTGGGGTACAAAATGCTATAATTCAAGCAAACCAACGGAAAATCTGGCGGCTGTGCCGCAGGCGAGGTGAGAATATGGCGGGTGTTACCTACAAATGTCCCAATTGCGGAGCGTACCTGGCCTTTAACCCCGATGATCAGGAATGGAAATGTGATTCCTGCGGCTCGGAATTCGAGGAAAAAACACTGCTTGCAAAGGCCGCGGAATACGAAAAACAAGCCGAAGCCGAACATGCGCGCGACCACGAGCACGACCACACACAGGCCCCCGCGGCCGCGCAGGCAGCCGGGGAGGCGCAGGCGGTCAGAACAACACAGGCAGCCGGGGACGCACCGCAGCAGCAGACCGGCACACAGGTGGTATACCATTGCCCCAGTTGCGGCAGTGAGATTATGACCGACGAAACTACCGTAGCCACCCATTGCTACTACTGCCATAATCCCGTGGTGCTGCAGGGGAAGCTGACGGCGGATATGAAGCCCGACGAGGTGCTGCCCTTCTCCATCAGCCAGGAAAAGGCCGTCGAACGCTTTATGCAATGGGTCGCCAAGAAGCGCTTCGTGCCCAAGGGATTCTTCGCGCGCGAACAGGTGCGGCACATGGAAGGCGTATACTACCCCCACTTTGTTAACCGTTGCGTGGTGGATGGCAGCTACGAGGGCGAAGGCTTGCGTTCCACAGTGATGGATTCGGGGCAGTACATCGTAACCACCACGGAACATTTCGCCGTTACGCGGCGCGCAAACATCACCTTCCGTAACGTGATGCGCCCGGCGCTAAGCAAGGCCAACCGCAAGCTGGGTGACGGTATCCACCCCTATCCGCTGGAGGAGGTTAAACCCTTCTCCGGGGCTTATCTATCCGGCTTTCTGGCCGAGCGCCGCGACATTGCCGAACAGGATGCCACCAAAGACGTGGAAGGCGAGCTTTCCGGCTACGTGACCCCGCTGTTGACGCAAACGGTGCATTACACCAGCTATGCCGGCTCCTCCAGCGCGACGCTTAAAGACAAGCAATGCAAGTACGTGCTGCTGCCCACCTGGATCCTCACATACCCCGTCGCAGAGCAGCAGGAACCATACTACTACGCCATGAACGGAAATACCGGCGAGGTGTGCGGCAAGTTACCCATCAACAAGAGCAAACTGTGGCTCCACGGGCTGGGGCTGGCGGCCGTCTGCTTCGCACTTTATTGCGTTGCGGCGTACTTCCTGTTTTAGGAGGTGAGGATGATGAAAACGAGAAAAACCATTCTGCGTTCCGTATCCCTGCTGCTGGCGCTATGCTTTACGCTGTGGCTGGCACCGGGGTTGGGCACGGCACTGGCGACGAGCACAGGCGAGCGCGTGTTTGACAAAGCCAACCTGTTTACCGCCAGCGAGGAGCAGGAAATCCGCAAAGCGATCACGGACTTCCAACAGGCTACGGGCATGGATTTCGTAGTACTCACCAGCGACACCGAAACCGGGGAAACGTCACAGCAGCAGGTTGCCGACGATTTTTACGATCAGGGCGGCTACGGGCTGGGCGACGAGCATAGCGGCGCGCTGTACTACATTGATATGTATAACCGGCAGGAATACCTCTCCACCGCCGGTGCGATGATCGATTATATGACTGACGCGCGCATCCAGGGCGCGCTGGATGTGAGCAACCCCAACCTCCGCGCGGGCCGTTATGCCGACGCAGCGTTGGCCATGATCGCCAAGGTACAGTTGTACGTAAAGGCGGGCATCCCAGAGGGGCAGTACCGCTACGATATTGTGACCGGTCAAATGCTAACCGCACGCCACAAGGTGCTCACCGGTACGGAGATGCTCGTGGGCGGGGCGCTGTGCCTGTTTATCGGGCTGATCTTTGTCCTGATCGTTCAGGCACGTTACAAGCTCAAAGGCAATACCTATCGATATGATTACGCTACCAATGCCGATGTGGACATCACCGACAGCCGTGACGAATATCTGCGCACTACCGTAACCCGCACGCGCAAAGCCCCGCCTCCGGGTAGCGGCGGTGGCGGCGGCGGCAGCGGCGTGCACATGAGCGGCGGCGGTGTAAGCCACGGCGGCGGTGGACGCGGGTTCTAACGCCGGCAGCGTACCCGTCGCCAAAGCCACGCGCAGGCCGAGGGTCGGCCCAGCTTCCCTTCGGCCTGCGCTCCCTGAGGAACAACCGCGGCCATCCCGCCGCAGAGAGGTGCCAGCATGAACCATCCCGTTCGTTACGCAGCGGAGCGGCTTACCTTGCGGCTTTTGTTCTGCGTGCTGATCGCGCTGATGATCAAGTATGCGGTGCCCCTGCTGTGGAATACGCTTTCTCCTTTCATTATCGCGCTGGCGGTGGCGGCGGCGCTGCAGCCGCTGATTAACTTTTTTGAGAAGAAACTGCATCTGTATCGCGGTTTCGCGGTGGCTATCTGGGTTATTCTATTCAGCGCAACGGCTTTATTCGCTATCTACTGGTTCGTCAGCTTCGCCGTGGGGCAAATCGTAAGCGCATCAAACAACGCGACCAACATCGACAACAGCGTCGTGAACGTGCTGCAGAAAGGCTATCTGATCGCCGACCGCGTGCTGCGGCCAGCGCTGGTGACGGTCACGGCCGCACAATAAATCCAACGACGTGGTGCCGGTTAGGGGCGGAAAACCCTTGAAATCCGGCAGGAACGCCCAATTTCATTCTGCATACCATC
>JAJFVI010000177.1 GCA_021371895.1 Eubacteriales bacterium
AGGGATTATTTTTATTATTTAGTTTAAACAATTTGTGATTTTTCGAGATAATTCGTGAGTAAATATATTCGTGATATTTATTTCGCAAACTCCGTTGCTCGGGTTTCGCGGATCACATTGACGCGAATCTGGCCGGGATACTCCAGTTCCTTTTCGATGCGCTTGGCGATATCCTTGGCCAGCAGCTTGGTGCCCTCGTCGGTCACGTCCTCGGGCTTGACCATGATGCGCACTTCGCGCCCGCTCTGGATGGCGAAGCACTTTTCTACGCCCTGGAAGGAGTTGGCGATTTCTTCCAGCTTCTCCAGACGCTTGATATAGTTTTCCAAACTCTCGCGGCGTGCGCCCGGACGCGCGGCGCTGATGGCGTCGGCGGCCTGCACCAGCACGGCCTCGATGGTTTGGGGCTCAACGTCGTTGTGGTGGGCAAGGATGGCGTGGATCACATCCGGGCTTTCGTGATACTTGCGGGCCAGCTCGCCGCCAAGGGTGACGTGCGTGCCTTCGGCTTCGTGGTCCACGGCTTTGCCGATATCGTGCAGCAGGCCCGCGCGCTTTGCCAGCGCCACATCGGCGCCGAGTTCGGCGGCCATCATGCCCGCCAGATGGCTGACTTCGATGGAATGCTTGAGCACGTTTTGGCCGTAACTGGTGCGATACTTAAGGCGGCCCAAGAGCTTGACCAGCTCGTGGTGGATGCCGTGCTGGTGGGTTTCAAATACCGCCTGGTCGCCGGCTTCGCGAATCTGGTTGTCGACTTCTTTTTTCGCCTTCTCCACCATTTCCTCGATGCGTGCGGGGTGGATGCGGCCATCTACGATCAACTTTTCCAGCGCGATGCGGGCGATTTCGCGGCGCACCGGGTCAAACGCGCTTACGATCACCGCTTCGGGTGTATCGTCGATAATCAGGTCTACGCCGGTCGCCGTTTCCAGGGCGCGGATATTGCGGCCCTCGCGGCCGATGATGCGGCCCTTCATGTCGTCGTTAGGCAGGGTGATAACGGATACGGTGCTTTCCGCTACGTGGTCGGAGGCACAGCGCTGAATGGCCAGTGCGATGATGTTGCGCGCCTTCTTTTCGCCTTCCTCACGCGCCTTGGCTTCGATGTCGCGCACCATGGCGGCAGCGTCGTGGTAGGCTTCCTTCTGGATGCGGGCCACCAGCACCTGACGCGCTTCATCCTGCGTCATGGCGGCGATGCGCTCCAGCTCCTCTTCCTGCTTATGGCGGCTCTCTTCCAGCGTTTCCTCATACTTCTGCAGCTGTGAAGCGCGACCGTTGAGTTGGTTTTCGCGGGCTTCCAGCGAATCCTGCTTTTTATCCATGGATTCTTCTCGCTGGATGATGCGGCGCTCGCTGCGCTGTACTTCCGTGCGGCGGTCGCGGCACTCGCGATCCAGCTCGGTTTTTAAGCGTAAAACTTCTTCCTTGGCTTCCAGGATGGTCTCTTTTTTCTTCTCATCCGCCTTGCGCATGGCGTCGTCCAGCAGGTTTTTCGCGTATGCTTCGGTGCGACCGATTTTCTTTTCCGATGCTTGCTTACGGTAGGCGTAACCGCCCGCCGCGCCCAAGATCGCGGTAACAACCGCGATCAGTATTCCGATAACGGGGTTCATGTCCATCCGCTCCCTTTGTTCCAGATTCTCTAATACATATTTGTTTTTGGTGCATTGCGCGGTTCACGGCTACGTAGAAAAAGCCCCCGGGCAATGCCCGCGCGGCTGCTGCGATGCTATTTCTAAGGATGGCGTTCTGCCTTTTGCTCCGACGTTCGTAATTGTAAGCCCATACGGCGGCGCAACAATCCGCGCACGATCGCATGGCGTCATCGACGCTCAAAACATATACAACGGCGGCGCAGGCACCGCCCTTCGTAAACCCGCTGCCAACAGGGTTGACACGCGCACAGGTAAAGGGCCTGAGTGCGGCGCGGGGAAGCCGATCCGTGGAAATCTATTCCATAACAGCCGGGTCGCTTCCAACGTGGAAGCGGTAACCCAATAAGCCGACACCCCATTGTATACGATTGTTTCGTTTCTGTCAAGAGATTGTCATAAGCAGGTAAAACAATGGCGTATATGTACTGTTTATTCGCCGGAAACTCTGGGGAAAGGGGCATTCGGCGTGCCGTCGCCCGGTTTGCTCTCCGTGTCGTCGCCCTCCGGTAAAGATTGCCTTTCGGCCTGTAAAATTTCGTTGCCCAAGGGTTCCTCGTTGCGATCCAACTGGCCTTTGCTGCGGTTGAAATTGCGCATCACCGGCACGGCGAAAATCAGCCCCATGAGGAAATAGACGACCATCACGGCAACCCGGTTCAACAGCGTCGCGGCCACGCCCTCGGAAAACAGCGCCCCAAGAGCTAAGGAGGCCGCGCCCATCACGCTTTCCCGAAGGCCCACGTTGCCGGGCACGATGGCGACCACGCTGGCCAGCCACGATACGCTGGAATAAAACAGCGCCTCGTATAGCGTGATCGGGAGTCCCACCGCCTGAAAGCAGACCATGTTGATGAAAAGCCGAATCAGGTTGCTCGCGATCATGCACACAAGCAGCCGCCAAAGCAGGGTTCTGTTGCGGAGGAGGGCGTTGAAGCCGACGATCACGTCCTTCACCAGCTTCACCTTCTCAAGTTTTAAGCGCAACCGGCTTTCCGCATGCAGCGACAGCCACAGGAAAAAGGTGAGCCCTGCGGCTCCGACGGCCAGCAGCGTCCACAGCGTTATGGGCCATGCGCCGTCGATGAAGCCCATACAAAGCAGCGCGAGCAGAATCTGCAACAGCGAAAACGCCACCCCGAAAACGGCGTTGCCCGCTGTAATGGCGATGCTCTGCGTGTAAGCCAGGCCCTTGACGCGCTTGTAGTACGTGGCGGAAAACACCAGATCGGCGCGCATGGGCAGGACGTACGCAATGGAATCGGTCACACACACCACGCCCGCCCAGTCCGTAAGGCTGAGCTTGAGTTGGTAGGTTTTCAGGATCTCGCGGTGGTAAAAGCAGTTGACCACGCAGCTGGCCAGCCCCAGCGCGAGCAGCAGCAGAACCGTGTCGGGGGAGAGCGAAAGCAGTTTTCGCATCTCCTCCCGGTGCTCGTACACATACCAGGCTAAAAGCCCCAGAAGGATCACGAAAAGTACGGTGGAGACCGTGTTTCGGATGCGGGCGCGGCTGTGTTTTTGCGTATCGGTCATGGGTTCTCCTTCGTTTCGGGCGGGCCGCAGGCGGTGCGCCGTTAAAAGCAACCGGGGGCCGCGCGCCTGCCCCGTCCGTGCGACCCAATTATAAGGTGAGCGGCGCGAAGCTGTCAAGTCGGCAAAGCGGGGCGGCCGGATTGTCGTCGCGCCGGACATCCCCGGCGTGGTTTGCTTTTCGCTCGTTTTTGAGTATAATGAAGGGCAAACGACGTATGAAAAGGGGAATGTGCTCCATGTCCATGGATGACGTGACCGCTTACCTTGGTCAATACGGCCTGGCAGACCGTGTGATGACTTTTACGGACAGCAGCGCCACGGTGGAAACAGCGGCCGTCTGTGTGGGATGCCAACCCGCGCAGATTGCCAAGACCCTTTCCTTCCGCAATGGCGAGGGTTCCATGCTCATCGTAACCGCAGGTGATGCGAAGATCGACAACGCCAAATTCAAGGCGCGTTTTCACCAAAAGGCCGCCATGCTCTCCCACGGGGAGGTGGAGACGCTGCTTGGGCTGAAGGTGGGGGGCGTGTGCCCCTTCGGGGTCGGGGTGCCGGTGTATCTGGATCTTTCCCTGCGCCGTTTCGATATCGTATACCCCGCCGCCGGGGACGACCACAGCGCCGTAAAGCTGACGCCAGACGAACTGGCGGCCGCAGGCCGGGCGGCGGAATGGGTGGATGTATGCAAGGGTTGGAACGAGGTACAGGTATGAGCGATTCCGCGCCCATCGTTCGCTTCGAGCATGTGACGATGCAGTTTCCGGGGGTGCTCGCCAACGACGACGTGAGCCTTTCGATCCGCGCGGGCGAGGTATTCGCGCTGGTGGGGGAAAACGGCGCGGGGAAAAGCACGCTGATGAACCTGCTCTATGGTCTTTTGCAGCCGACGCTTGGGAAAATCTATATTAAGGAACAGGCGACGGGCGCGCGGTATGATCCGCTTCGCGCCATGGCGCTGGGCGTGGGCATGGTGCACCAGCACTTTAAGCTTGTGCCCAGCTTTACCGTGGCGCAGAACATCGCGCTGGGGATGGAACCTCGGAAACACGGCGTTTTTTACGACCGCAAACGCATTGATGCCGAGGTTACCGACCTTTGCGAGCGCTTCGGCCTGCCGCTCAACCCCGCGGACGTTGTGGGGGAGTTGAGCATAGGCCTGCAGCAGCGGGTGGAGATTCTCAAGGCCCTGCACCGGGGGGCGGACGTGCTGATTTTGGATGAGCCGACCGCCGTGCTGACCCCACATGAGACGGATGAGCTGTTCGAGGTGATCCGCAGGATTGTGGCCGATAAGGGTATGACGGTACTCCTGATTACCCACAAGTTGGGCGAGGTGATGCGCTTGAGCGACCGCGTGGGCGTGATGCGGCGCGGGAAGCTGCTGGGGGTTTTAAACACCGCGGAAACGGACGAGCGGGCGCTGGCCGCCATGATGGTCGGACGCGACGTGATTTTCGATGAGTTTCGCCTGGGCTCGCCCGGTGTGCGCGAGGTGCTGGCGGTGCGGGGGCTGATGGCGCGGGACGACCGCGGGCTGCCCGCCGTGAAAGGTGTGGACATCACCGTGCATGCGGGCGAGATTGTGGGCGTATGCGGGGTGGAGGGCAACGGGCAGACGGAGCTTATGGAGTGCATCATGGGGATGCGCCCGCAGACAGGCGGCAGTGTGACCCTGAACGGGTTGGACGTGAGCCGCAGGGACCCGCGCGCCATCCGTGCCATGGGCGTAAGCTGGATTCCGGAGGATCGCCTGCGCACGGGGCTTAGCGAACGGGCGACAGTGACGGAAAACCTGCTGGTGGGCAAGCAGCGCAGGCCGGAGTTTAGCCTTTTTAAAGTGCATTACCGCCGGCGCAACGCCAAGCGCTACGGTGAAAAGCTCGCCGCGGAGTTTGATATTCGCTCCGGTGGGCTGGATATTCCCATGGGGTCGCTTAGCGGTGGCAACATGCAAAAGACGATCCTCGCCCGCGAGTTCAGCTTCGATTCGCCCGTGCTGGTCATCAGCCAACCCACGCGCGGCGTGGATATCGGTGCCATCGAGTTCATCCATGAAAAGATACTGGAGAAACGCAACGCTGGCTGCGCCATCCTGCTGGTCAGCGCCGACCTGGACGAGCTGTTCCGCCTCTGCGACCGGCTGGTGACGATCTACGAAGGGCAGATCACGGGCCGTTTCGACGCCGGAACGATCGATAAGCAGCAGATTGGCTACTACATGACAGGCGGCCGGCAGAAGGGGGCGGAGGGAGCATGAATACGGGCTTTGTGCAAAGCGTGCGCGCACTGTTTGCCTTGAAACCCAAGCAGAAGCTGACGACGCAATACCTGTTTTCGCTGCTCATCGCTGTGACGCTGGCTTTTCTGGTGGGCGCCGGCCTTATGCTCCTGTGCGGATACGACCCCATCACCTGTTACGCGGCGATGTTCAAGGGCGCGCTGGGGAAGCCCCGCGCCATGGGCAACACCCTGGCGAAAACCGTCACCCTCTGCCTGACCGGCCTGGCCATGAGCGTTGCGGCCAAGGCGGGCATCTTTAACGTTGGCGGGGAGGGGCAACTTTTTCTGGGCGCGCTGGCGGCGGCGGTCGTAGGCGCGCGCATGGACGGCGCGGCGGGGTGGCTGATTGTGCTGTGCTCGCTTCTGGCGGCCATGGCGGCGGGCGGCGCGTACGCGTGGGTGCCGGGTGCGCTGAAGGTAAAACTGAAGGTCAACGAAGTGGTGACTACCATCCTGCTTAACTCCGCGGCCATCTACTTTTGCAGCTATATGGCCAACGGCCCGCTGAAAACGGCCGATCGAGGCATCGCCACCGGCACGGACAGCATCGCTTCCTATGCTGTGTTTACGCCGCTCATCCCGCTGAGCAACCTTACTACAGGCGTGTTTTACGCCGCGGGGATCGCGCTTTTCGTATGGTATCTGATGACCCGCTCCACAGTGGGCTTTGAAATGAAGATCACCGGCACCAACGCGCGCTTCGCCCGATACGGGGGCATCCGTGCCGATCGGCTCGCTCTGTGGGGCATGACGCTGTCCGGCATGATCTGCGGCATCGTGGGGATGCTGGAGGTGTTCGGGCTGCACCACCGATTTATTACCACCATCAGCAGTGGGTTTTATTTCGATGGGATGCTCGTAGCCATGATTATGCGCTATCAACCCGTCGGCGTCATCCTGATGAGCTTCTTTTTCGCCATCCTCAATATCGGCGGCTCGGCCATGGAGCTTTCCGCCGGTATCAGCAGTGAAGTGTTGCTGATCGTGCAAAGCGTAATCATCTTCTTCATGGCTGCGGAAGGCGGCATCAGCGAAATGGTGCGTACCCGCTCCGCCGCGCGCAGGCTGCGCCGCGCGGCCCGCAAGGCGGAAAAGGAGGCGGCGGTATGAGCGAGATCTTCAACATCCAGCTGGTGCAAACCACGCTGCGTACCGCGACCCCCGTGGTGCTTTGCGCGCTGGGCTGCCTGATGAGCGAGCAGGTAGGCATTATGAACATCGGCGTGGACGGCATGATGCTGATGGGCGCGTTTTTTGCAGTACTGGGCAGCTACCTGTTCGGCAGCTGGGTGATGGGCCTTGCGCTGGTCATGGTGGTCGGTGTTTTGCTGGGTTTGTTCTACTATGTGTTTTCCGTCAAGTTTAAAAGCGACGAGTTCATTATCGGCGTGGCGTTGAATATATTGGCCGGAGGGCTGACGGTGTTCCTGCTGCGCACGCTTTTCGGGGTCAAGGGCTCCTTCAGCGGCCCGGGTATCGTGCCGCTGCCTACGATTCACATCCCCTGGCTGGAAAACGTGCCGGTGCTTGGGCCCATCCTCAGCGGCAACACGCTGCTGGTGTACGTGAGCTGGTTATTGGTGCTGGTGAGTTGGCTGTTCCTATATAAAACGCCGCTGGGCTTCCACCTGCGCGCTTCCGGCGAAGCGCCCGAAGCGCTGCGCGCCTCCGGCCGCAGCCCGGAAAAGATGAAACGGCTGGCCTCCGTGCTGTGCGGTGTGCTGGCGACCCTGTCCGGCGCACACCTGAGCCTGGGCTATTTGACCATGTTTTCCGAAAATATGAGTGCCTCGCGTGGCTACGTAGCTGTTGCTTGTGTCATTTTCGGTGGCAGCAACCCACCCCGTGTGTTTTTGGCGGCGCTGCTGTTCGGCTTTATCGACGCGTTGGGGATGCGACTGCAGAAATACATCCCTTCCGACGTTACCAGCATGGCGCCCTATGTGGTTACCGTAGTGATGATGGTGATCGTGGTGCTTTTCCGGCGTTCACGGCTGGCCGCCCACGCAAAGAAATTGGGGTAAGAACGTCGTGCTATGCCGGGTGGTGCGCGGTTTACACGCGCCACAGGAAACGAATGTTTTTTCAAATCACACTTGCAATTCCACAAGGTTTTTGATATAGTATATTTCGCTGACGAAACGGGGCATTAGCGCAGTTGGTAGCGCACAACACTGGCAGTGTTGGGGTCAGGAGTTCGAGTCTCCTATGCTCCACCAAGAAGAAAACCCTTGAACCGTAAAGGTTTGAGGGTTTTTCTTTATCTCCTGGAACCGTCCTGATTTTCGGCAAAAGGAGCAACGGGAGGAGCAACCGCAAATTCTTGGACTGGAATCGCTGCGCTGCCATCGCCGCCATCTCTTATCGCCTTAAATCACCCACGCAGGCACATACCAATTATTTGCATCTATCGGCAGCACGTCGTTCGCCATACAGACCACTGCGCCGGTGCCGATGGCCGTTTTTAGCCCTGAATAATCTGCGGTAACCGCGTTTTCAACGGGAGACAGCGCAGCAAAGTTCTTGATGGCTATCTTGCCGGGAGAGGCCGCCTTTTTGACCTCCACGGGATATAACGTGGCGTTTTGATAAAGCAGAAGGTCTATCTCCCGTTTCTCTTTATCGCGATAATAAAATATCGGCGGCTCTTTGCCAGCGTTTAAGTAGCTCTTGTATATCTCCGAGAACACATAGCTTTCGAAGAAAGCGCCGGACATCGCGCCTTTCTCCAGTGCCTCGGGGTTTCCCCATTTAAGCAGGTAAGCGCATAACCCCGTATCCAAAAAGTGCATCAGCGGCATCTTGGTTACGCGCTTAAGGATGCTGTTGGCATACGGCTGCACGATCGCTGCGATTTGAGAAGAAACCAGTATGGATAGCCACTTTTTCGCCGTAGGCGCGGAAATGCCGACTTCGCTGGCTATCTCCTCGTATATGATCGGCTTGGCCGTTCTCGCCGCCACAACCGTCATGAAGTTGTAGAAAGCCATTTCATCGGCCACCTGCGTTAAATCCCGGATATCTCTTTGCAGGTAGGTATCGACGTACGCGCGGTAATAGGTTTCCCAATCCGTTTCTGGTCTTTCGTACAGTCTGGGCATGGAACCCTTGAAGATCCGCCCGAACACTTCGGTTAATC
>JAJFVI010000189.1 GCA_021371895.1 Eubacteriales bacterium
CGCCGAACTGGCGGAAAGCAGCATCCGCGAAGTATATGCGCGGGGCAGGCTGCCCATCCTTGCTGGCGGAACGGGCTTTTACCTCCGGGCACTGACGGACGGGCTGAACCTTGGCGGCGTGCCCAGCGACCCGGAACTGCGCAGCCAACTTAAAGCTAATGCGACAGATGAGGCAGGCAGGCAGGCGCTGCATCGCAGGTTAAGCGAGGTTGACCCCGCGGCGGCGGCAAAACTGCATCACAACGATGTGCAGCGGGTTTCGCGGGCGCTGGAGGTGTTCACGCTAACCGGGCAAAAGATGTCCGAACAGCGTACCGTTATGGAAGAACGCCCTTATACATTCTGTATACTTGGTACTACTCTCGCGCGGGAAACGCTCTATCGCCGCGCGGAGGAACGCGTGGACGATATGCTGGCCCGCGGGCTGATGGGCGAAGTGGAGGCGCTGCTCGCTTCCGGTGTGCCCCCCGAGGCGCAGGCCATGCAGGGCATCGGGTATAAGGAACTCGTGCCCGTTGTGCTGGCCGGAAAGCCGCCGGATGAGGCCATAAGTTTACTGAAACGCAACACGCGCCGCTATGCCAAGCGGCAATGGACATGGTTTAATGCCATCAGGGACATACAATGGCTGGATATGGATGATCAAACGAGCCCGGGGCGTGCGTTGGAAACGGCCGGGGCTTTTTGGAGGGAAACGCAACGATGACTATCAAGGAACGGATATTGCAGGTTGAGTCGCAATGCGGGGAAGCGTTCAAGCGCATTGACGAAACCGCGCTTGTCAACACCGCGCGGGTGCTGGACGCCTTTCATAAACACGAGGTCGCTACGCGGCATTTCGCGGCTACAACGGGCTACGGCTACGGCGATATTGGACGGGACACGCTGGAAGCGATTTATGCCGATCTTTTCGGCACGCAGGCGGCGCTGGTAAGGCCGCAGATCGCCTCCGGCACGCACGCGCTGGCTCTGTGCCTGTTCGGGCTCCTGTTGCCTGGGGACGAGTTGCTAAGCGTTACAGGTGCGCCGTACGATACGCTGGAAGGGATCATCGGCATCCACAAACCTACGCCGGGTTCGTTGGCTGAAATGGGGGTTACCTACCGGCAGGTGGAGCTTGACGCGCAAGGGAAGCTGGATTTGCGCGCCATCTGGGCCGCCATGCGAACGGATACGCGGGTGGTGGCCGTACAGCGCAGCCGCGGGTACGCCGCGCGCCGCTCGCTGACGCCGGAGGAACTGACGCCATTAAGCGAAATGCTGCGTCAAGATTATCCTAACGCCTGCCTGCTGGTGGATAACTGTTATGGCGAGTTCGTACAGGCAAAGGAACCCACGCATTACGGCGCGGACGTGTGTGCAGGGAGCCTCATTAAAAACCCCGGCGGCGGGTTGGCTCCCACGGGCGGCTACGTGGTCGGGCGCAAAGACCTGATAGAGCGCATCAGCTACCGGCTTACCGCGCCCGGCGTAGGCGCGGAGATCGGCAGTTACGCTGCGGGCTATCAGTCGTTTTATCAGGGTCTGTTTATGGCGCCGCATGTGGTGGGGCAGGCACTGCGCACCGCGACGCTCGCGGCCGCCATATTCGCTCAGTTGGGGATACGCACCACCCCCAACGCGGATGAACCGCGCACCGACATTATCCAGGCGCTGGAACTGGGCACGCCGGAGCGAATCGTGGCTTTTTGCCAGGGCATCCAGTCAGCCTCGCCGGTGGACAGCATGGCCATGCCGGAGCCGTGGGATATGCCCGGCTATCAGGAGCAGGTGATTATGGCGGCGGGTACATTCGTATCCGGCGCGAGTATCGAATTGAGCGCGGACGCGCCCATGCGGGAACCCTATACCGTATACCTGCAGGGCGGTCTGAGTTACGAGCACGGCAAGCTGGCGTTGATGCGCACGCTGGAACACATGGTTCAAAAGGGATGCCTGCCGATGTAACAAACGGGTGGATTGCAAGTTGAATTGCCGCCCCCCCCTGCCACGTCAGGCAATCTTGAGGGTACACCTCTGGGAAGGCGATTGGTAACCGAACTGTTTGCGCGGATAGTGATTCATCCAATACTCAACCTGTTTGACATCCCT
>JAJFVI010000190.1 GCA_021371895.1 Eubacteriales bacterium
CCGTTCTGGACGGCGGAGGAAAAGCCCTACGCCGCGCCGATCCTTTCCCTGCAGCCCCACGCGCGTATGCTGGTGGCAAGAAGCGCAAACGGCGATCATGTGCTGGCTTACACCGCGGGCAACCACGCCCATGAGCACGCGCACGACGAAGCGAAATATGAGAAATTTGTCTACTCCACCGTGTTTGGCTTCAGCGTTCCCAAGGCCGGCAAGCTGTTGAAAGACGGTGCATTTGACAGTATGCTGGCCGTAAGTCAGGACGGCGATACCTTTCACCCGCGCTATGGATGTGAAACGTACGAAGTGACCCGCGAAAAGGTGACTTCCGTTTGGTCGCCCTTCCCGAACGTTAGCATTCGAAGCGAGATCATCCCGCTTGCGGAAAACTGGCACGTACGCGTGCATCACCTTCACTGCGAAACCAAAATTTTTATAGCTGAGGGCGGGTTTGCCATTGCACGAGAGGGGGCGGGTATCCTCCAAAAAACAGCGGATGAACAATCAGCGTCCGTATGCGCGCCCTGGGGTGTCAGCGCGATCTATACGCTGGCCGGTTACGAGCGGGGTACGGTGATCACCCCGGAACCCAACACCAATCTGATGTCGCCCCGCACGGAACTGCCGACCCTGACCGCCCGTTTGCCCGCCGGGGAGCATACGCTCCTGTGCGCCGTTTACGGTTCGCCGGATGGTTCCCTTGCCCCCATACTCCCGCAGGAGGTGAAGCGCTATGCAAACCTGGGCTAAAACGACCTTCGACTGGATGGCGGACAAATATTCGCGAAACTTACGGATTGCCGCCGAGGAAGAGATGATACCCTACGCGGGGGGACACGGACGGTGGCAGGGCGCGCCGTATGACGGCAACAGCTGGTGGACAGGTGGCTTCTGGCCGGGGCTGATGTGGCATTTTTACGCCGCCACGGGGGATGAAGCGTTTCTGTTGGAGGCGCGGCGGGTGGAAAAACTGCTGATCAATGAACTGATGACCTTTGAAAAACTCAACCACGACGTGGGCTTTATGTACCTGCTCTCCTGCGGTGCGGATTACAAGCTGACCGGCGACGCGATTTCAGCGCGCCACACCCTGCATGCCGCCACGCTGTTGGCCGGGCGGTATAACCCCAACGGCTTCATTCGCGCCTGGGATCAGGATCGCGCGGGTTGGTCGATTATCGACAGCATGATGAATCTGTGCCTGCTCTACTGGGCGACAAAGTACACGGGGGACCCGCGCTTTGAGCAGATTGCTTGCCTCCACGCGGATACGACGCTTCGGGAGTTCGTACGCGAGGACGGAAGCTGCTACCATATCGTGATTTTTGATCCGTACACGGGCGCGGCGCTGGAAAAACCGGCCGGGCAAGGCTACGCGGCAGGTTCCAGCTGGAGCCGCGGGCAGGCGTGGGCGCTGTACGGCTTCACCCTTACCTATATGGCTACGCGGCACGCACGTTATCTGGAGGCTGCCTGTCGAATCGCCGATTACTTCGTTGCGCATATCCGCTCGGACGGTCTGACGGACAGCGATTTTTTGCAGCCCAGAGACGTGGAGAGGATCGACAACATCGCCGGAGCCTGCGCGGCCTGCGGCCTAATGGAACTGGAAAAGCTCGTCGATCCGGCGTTGTCGGTCGTTTATCACGCGGCCGCGGAAAAGATGCTCTATGCGCTGGGGGAGAGCAGCGCGGACTGGACGGGGGGAACGATGGGCGTATTGCAAAAATGTACCGCCGCCTACCATGACGATGGCGCCGGAAGGCATATCAACCTCGTGTACGGCGATTACTTTTTCGCCGAGGCGCTGGCCAAGCGCAATGGAAGCGATCCGATGCTCTGGCTTACGGAAAGGGGATAGAAGAATGGCCGAAATTGTGGTTTATCGGGACGGTGGTTGCCTCGCGCGCGCTTGCGGAAAAGGCGAAGTCAACCTGCTGTTTATGGAACAATACCAACCGGGCGACGAGATTGCGTTCACAACAGAT
This sequence comes from Eubacteriales bacterium, assembly GCA_021371895.1. Taxonomy (GTDB): domain Bacteria; phylum Bacillota; class Clostridia; order Christensenellales; family Aristaeellaceae; genus CAXXOK01. The sequence continues at coordinate 1,986 of JAJFVI010000190.1, forward strand.
ACGCCGCAGGCGCGCATAAAGGCGGATGCCTGTGTAGAGGCCGCGCGGGTGTATCTGCCCGCATTGTCTTTTCGTTACCGGGTGCCGTTTGCGGCAGACGGGCTGGCGCCCTATCCGCCGGGTGCCTTTCAGGGGGAAAGGCATCTGCTTTCCATTGCGCCGGATACGGAAAACGAGCGGCGCAACCTGGCGGTCAACCCGCTGGATCAGCGGCACGCTTCCAATGCGTATCCCCACGCGTCGGCGAACGTGGAAACGCGCGGTGAGAGCGTATTCTTCGCGCGCAATGTGATCGACGGCCTGACCATTGCGGACGGTCACGGGGTGTGGCCCTATCAGAGCTGGGGAATCGGAGCGCGGGAGGACGTATGGCTGATGCTGGATTTCGGTCGGGATGTGATCGCCGACGAAGCGATCCTCTATCTCCGGGCGGATTTCCCGCACGATGCGTTCTGGACGCAGGCGAGGCTTGCGCTGTCCGACGGCGATACGACAACGTTCGCGCTCCGACGGATGGACGGCCCCCAGACGGTGGAATTCGGCTTGCATACCCTGCGCTGGATTCGGCTGGAGGGGCTTGTGAAAAGCGACGACCCTTCGGCGTTCCCGGCGCTGCGGCAGCTGATGGTGATGGGTCGGGACGCGTAAGCTACCTATGCGCCGCGCGGGACGCGTATAACAAACCCGCTTCTTATATTAAGAAGCGGGTTTTACCGTTATACAAAAGCGCCGGGATTCCCGACGCTTATGCTTTACTCCTGCTGGGGCGCGCCTACCGGGCACACATCTGCGCAAGCGCCGCACTCAATGCACTTATCAGCGTCGATCACGTACTTGTCGTTGCCTTCGGTAATCGCGTCCACCGGGCATTCGGAAGCGCAAGCGCCGCAGCTGATGCAATCGTCGGAAATCTTGTAAGCCAAGATCGTTCACCTCCATCGGTATTCTGCCGTTATTCGCCTGTTGAATAACGCTTAACACATCATATCACTCAACAGAAAGTTTGGCAATACTCAGCGGGGGGAATCCTGCGCGTTTTTCAACGCTTCCGCAACCACCTTGCGCCAGTCGTCACCCGCGTCGCTTTCACCCAACTCCTCCGTCAGCGGTTCGGTGTCCAGGAGCTCTTCATCATCTTCGGCGGCGAGCGCTTCCAGCGGCAGTTCCTCCTCGGCCAATTCCTCTTGGGCAAGTTCTTCCACAACCAATGCTGCCTCGGTCAGTTCTTCCTCTACCAATTCCTCTAATGGAAGCTCCTCATCGGGAGGCGCGGCCTCCGAAGACACGGCGCTTTCCATCGCGTCCTCCGGCTGAGCCGCGCGCTGGCGTTCGACTGTCCGTTCGGTGCGCTTCCCCATTCTGTGGGCCGGTTTTTCCGCCTCGTCGATGGGGTGGAGCACCACGGGCTGCGGAGGCTTGAACCAGCGCACATCCTGCACAGGCCAGGTTTTGATTTCCGAACTATCGCCCCTGCGGACGCGGACGGTCACGGTTTCTTTAAGGATATTGAGATCAATCACCATGCCGAAGCCTTCGGGGGTTTCGACTTCTTTGCCCAAGCGGGGCATGGTTTTGCGGGTTTGTTCGTAATTGTCCTCTTCGTATTTCAGGCAGCACATCAACCGGCCGCAGACGCCGGAGATTTTGATGGGGTTGAGCGAAAGGTTCTGTTCCTTGGCCATTTTAATGGATACCGGCTGAAAATCGCCCAGAAACGAGGCGCAGCACAGGGGCCGGCCGCAGGGGCCCAAACCGCCCAGCATCTTGGCTTCGTCACGAACGCCGATTTGCCTTAGCTCGATACGCGTACGGAAAACGGAAGCCAGATCCTTGACCAGCGAGCGGAAATCCACGCGTCCGTTGGCGGTAAAGTAGAACAGCAGCTTTGTGTTATCAAACGTCTGTTCCACGCCCACCAGCTTCATATCCAGCTTGTGTTCGTCGATTTTATGCTGGCAGATATGATAGGCTTCCTTTTCAAAAACCATATTTTCCTGCGTATGGCGCGCGTCGCGCTCGTCGGCGATACGCAGGATGGTTTTTAAAGGCGGGGTAATCAGCTCTTCGCTTACCTCGCGCACACCGGCGATCACCTGCCCGTATTCCATGCCGCGCGCTGTTTCCACGATGACGAACTGCCCGGGCAGCGGCCAATGCTCGCCCGGATCGAAGTAATATAGCTTGCCGGCGTTGCGAAAGCGAACGCCTATGATTGTTGCCATCTGGTTTTTGCCTCCAATATCTTCATCAGCAGACGGTCGATGCCCGCCTGCCAGTTCACCTGACTTAACCGCCGTTTTCGCGTATCGAAAACAGCTTTCATCAGCGCGGTCAGCTCTTCCACGGAGCCGTTTTGGCACCATTCGCGCAGCGCGCCATCCGTTACAGCCTGCGCGGACATCCAACCTGTGCGTACCATCAACGCCTGTTGCAAAGCCTGCTCCAGCGCCGTCAGCGTCTTATCCGCACAACCCCGGTCATCCTTGAGCAAAGTACTCAGGGCTACCGCATCCGCGTCGTGCTTAATGGACAGTATCCGTTGGGTAAGGGTGTTTAGTTCCGCCTGCGCGGTCTCATCGGACAGTACGGCCAACGCCTGGCCGATTAGACCGCCCGCACGCGGAAGCGCCGCCTCAATGTTCTCGGGAGCATAACCCATTCGTGCGAGCGGCACGCGCAGCCGTTCATCCGTCCACGGTGCCAGCCTGACCAGGGAACACCGCGAAGCAATGGTGCCCAGCAGCGCGCCGGGTTCATGCGACAACAGAAAAAAAAGTACGTTCGCAGGCGGATCCTCCAGTGATTTCAGCAGACAGTTCTGCGCGGCCGGCGTCAGCTTTTCCGCGGGCTCAAAAAGCACCACGCGCGCACCACCGCCGAAGGAATGACGTGAAATCTGCGTAATGACCTGGCGGATGCGCTCAATGGGAATGGGCTTATCTTCGGGGGAAAGCACCTCGATCATGTCCGGTTCGTTGCGCGTCAGCACCCGCCGGCAGCTTTCACACTCGCCGCAGGGTTTTACCGCGCGCTCGCAGAATAGCGAGGCCACAAGCGCACGGGCGAAGGTCGCTTTTCCGACGCCTCTTGGTCCGCCCAGCAGATAGGCGTGCGAAAGCCGCCCTTTCCGGGCTGCATCCCACAGGAACGCATACCCTCCGCCCAGCGTCGGATAATCCATAAACGCTGGCAGAGTGCCCGCATCGTACAATTCTCCGGCCAAAAGCAGAATCCTTTCCAGCGGCTACAGCTTTAAAAACTGGTCGACCGTCAGTACAAAAATAGTGGCGCCACCGACCACAACCTCAATAGGGTAGGGCGTATAGGCGCCTGGTACACCGACCATGGATACGGGGGATGCGGCGATTTGCTTACGGCTCTTGCAGACTGTTTCGATTATATCCATGGCGGCCTGGAAACGATCGTCTTCCACGCCGACCAGGAGCGTCGTATTGCCTGCGCGTAGAAAGCCGCCGGTTGTCGCAAGTTTGGTAACACCAAAGTTTGCCGTCATCAAATCACTCACCAGGCGGGAAGCGTCCTCATCCTGAACGATTGCGATAATCAGTTTCATACGCTCTTCCTCCCTTCTTAATCATTCCTTTTCACCATTATCAGTTTACAGCAAAACGCGTAAAATTGCAATCGTACAGTGCGTTTACGAATCTTGAAACAACAGCATGCCGAGGTGCGTGCAGCCGCGACGGGTGGATTGCAAGTTGAATTGCCGCCCCCCCCTGCCACGTCAGGCAATCTTGAGGGTACACCTCTGGGAAGGCGATTGGTAACCGAACTGTTTGCGCGGATAGTGATTCATCCAATACTCAACCTGTTTGACATCCCT
>JAJFVI010000194.1 GCA_021371895.1 Eubacteriales bacterium
GGCATCGCGCTGGTGCTGATTACACTCGCTGCCGCACTGGTACTGTTTCCTTTGTGGTGGATATTCCGCTCCTCGTTGATGACCAATCATGAACTGGGTTCGCTCAATTTTCTGCCCAGCCGCTGGTTGTTTGGCAACTACCCCGAAGCACTCAAGATTTTCACATTCTTTGATTATTTCCGCAACACCATGACGATCGTAATCCCCTGCGTGATCTTTGGCACCGTTACGGCCGTCATGTGCGGGTACTCGTTTGCGCGGCTGTATTTCAAGGGACGCAGTTTTATATTCGGGCTGTGTATCGCATCCCTGTTGTTGCCCTCGATTGTAACGCTGATTCCCCTGTACATTATGTGGATACGCTTTCTGGGCATGAGCGGTACCTACTGGCCGTTGATATTGCCTTACCTTACCGGCGGCGGCGCGTTTAATATCTTTTTGATTCGCCAGTTTATTATGTCGGTGCCACGGGAATTGGACGAAGCGGCAAAAATAGACGGCGCCGGCAGAATACGCATCCTTTTGCAGATCCTGGTACCCGCCATACGGCCTGCGATCATTGTGGTGGCCTTGTTTATCTTCGTGGGTATCTGGAACGATGTGCTGCTGCAAACGGTTTATATCTCCAAATCGGAAATGTACACCATCGCGCTTGGCCTCAAGCGCTTTACCGGCTCCTATGGTACGGATTGGAAACTTGCCATGGCCTCTACCTGTATGTCGATTGTGCCGGGGCTCATCGTATACCTGATCTGCCAGAAGTATTTTGTGGAAGGCATTGTAATGACAGGCATGAAGAACTGACCCGATTCCTATGGCGCATCAGGCAAATTGTGGGACGCGGCTTTGGTAAAATTTAAAGTGTTCCGTAAAAATGGACAGATAAAAAGGCATATGATCCAAACCATCGGATAGGAAAAGGGTTGATATATGTTCTTGTTTTCTCTGTAAAACAAGGGCAGACACTGCCGCATTCAGCAAGCGGCACGGAACTGCTCTTGTTTTTCATTCAGATTGCGCCGACAATCCTGTGGGGTACGTAAGGCTCCTCCAGATAGGCGATATCCTCTGCGGTGAGCTTTACATCCAACGCACCAACTGCATCGTCAAAGTACTTTGCCTTGGTTGCGCCAAGGATCGGGGCTGCGACACCCTTTGCCAACTCCCATGCAAGCGCGACCTGCGACATGGTTATTTCGTACTTTTGAGCCAACTCGCTTTCGCGAAGCACAATTGCATAATCTGTCTCCTGTGTGCTGTCATACTTTGAGACGGCGGTTGTATCGGTTTGGCTGCGCGCAGTATCCGTTTTCCATTCCAACCGGGATAACCGGCCTGCCGCCAAGGGACTGTAAGGCGTTCTCGCGACATTTTGCTGATCGCAAATTGGGATCAATTCACGCTCGTCCTCGCGGTAGAGCAGGTTATAGTGGTTTTGCATGGAAACGAATTTCGACCAGCCATTTCGCTCGGCAGCCATCTGCATGTTGTAAAACTGAAACCCGTACATCGCGGAAGCGCCAAGAGCTCTGACTTTCCCAACCTTAACAAGGCTGTCAAGCGCCTCCATCGTTTCCTCAATGGGTGTGTCATAATCAAAGCGATGGATGATATAGAGATCGATGTAATCTGTGCCCAGCCGTTGCAGCGAACCGTCGATTTCTCGCAGGATGGCCTTCTTGGACAGATGCCCCTCGTTAAAAAACACTTTGGTCGCGATAACCACCTGGTCGCGAGGAACGTTGTTTTTAAGGGCCCGGGCGAGATATTCCTCACTGGTACCGGCAGAATAAATGTTGGCGGTGTCAAAGAAATTGATGCCGAGGTCGAGGGCACGTTTGATGATCGTTTCACTTTCGGTGGGGTTCAGCGTCCAAGCATGCATTTTACTGGCCGGATCGCCAAAACTCATGCAGCCCACGCAAAGGCGAGAAATGGAAATCCCAGAATTGCCAAGCTTTGTGTATTCCATTTTGCTTCCTCATACGCATTTCAAAAAGATACTTTAACCCTTCACCGAACCGCCGGTCACGCCTTCGATATAGAACTTCTGCATAATCACGAACAGGATGGATATGGGAATGGATACGAGCACACCGCCCGCGCAGAATTGCCCAAAGTAGGAGTTGATGCGCACCTTGTCCACCATCGCGTACAGGCCGATGGCGACGGTTTTATTCTCCGACAGCCCGGAGTTAAGCATGATGTTGGCAAAGATAAAATCCATCCATGGCACCAGAAACGCACTGATGACCGTATAGACGATAATGGGCTTGGATAACGGGATGACGATCTTCGTAAACACCTTAAACTCCGATGCGCCTTCGATGTAGGCCGCCTCCCGCATGGATTTAGGCACGGTGTCAAAGAAACCTTTTGCGATCAGGTACCCCAGCCCCGAGCTGCCCGAGTACACCATAATCAGGCCGATATTGCTGTTGGTAAGCCCGACGGATTTCATAATGAAATACACCGCGATCATCGCCAGGAAGCCGGGGAACAGGGTCAAAGTGCTTGCGAAGGTAATCAGGGTTTTGCGTGACTTGAACCGCATGCAGCTCATCGCATAGGCGACCATGAGCACGAAGGTGCTGGAAATGATGCAGGTGAACGTCGCGATGATGAAGGTGTTGCGAAACCAGCTGGGGAAGCGCGCCACATCGTCCATACCGAAGAGCAGCGTTTGATAATGGACGAGTGACATTCCCGATGGGAAGAAAGTACGGATATTGGGGCCGGTATCGGGGCCAAACGACGTCGCAACCAGCCAGATAATAGGGATCAACCAGAACACCGAGAGGAAAGCGAGCACCGAATGCCGAACGATTTGTTTGAAAATCTTCACTGGAACCGCTCCTCTCTGTCGCCCTTGATGAGCTTGCGGAAGGCGAATACCGTAAATACGGCGCAGATGATGAAGATCAGGATGCCCAGCACCGATGCCATTTTAAAGTTGTAGAAGTTCTGCGTCAGGCGGTATAGCCACGTGATCAACAGATCGATTTCCTGGGCATTGGAGTTGGCCAGTAACTGGTCCTTGGTGACGAACACGTCGTTGGTCAGCAGATAAATGACGTTAAAGTTGTTGATGTTGCTGGTGAACGAGCCGATCAGAAACGGCCCGGTGACGAAAAGGATATAGGGCATGGTGATTTTGCGGAAGCTCTGGAACGCGTTCGCGCCGTCGATGCGCGCGCTTTCCAGCAGCTCTGCAGGTATGTTCATTAAGATGCCCGTGACGATCAGCATCAGGTAAGGGATGCCGATCCACAGGTTGATCAGGAGGATCATGGCCTTGGCCCAGTTGGGGTCGGTAAGAAAGGGGATATAGGCATAGTTCTGCGATAACAGCCCGATCTGTTTGAGGAAGTCCGTCAGCCCGATATTCGTACACAGCGTATTGACGATGCCGGTGTTCGCGAAGAAGTTACGCACCAGCAATAGCGACACGAACTGCGGCACCGCAATGGAGATCATAAAGAACGTACGCCACAGGCGCTTGAGGCGCGTGTTGCGATTGTTGATGAACATTGCCAGCAGAATACCGAAGATAAACGTGGAAAATGTTGCTAAAAGCGCCCATAGGAGCGTCCAGGAAAGCACCTTGCCAAACGAATAGGCAAACGTTATGGTTTGCGAATGGGTAAACAGCGTCTTAAAATTATCTATGCCCACCCAGGTGAAAAGGTTGGTGGGCACCATGTGGGTCTTATCGTAGTCGGTAAAGGCCACGCTAATCATCACCAGCAGCGGAATGATCGTAAAAAGGATGACTCCGAGGCTGGGCAGTGCCAGCAGCGTGATATGGAATTTTTGATTGAACAGCTCGCGGATGTCGTCCGTGAAGCGGTTAACGTGCTTGCCGCTTTCCTGCAAAACCTGCAGCCGCCGTACGGCGTGGAGGTTTCGAACCCAGAAGATAACTACGACGGCGATCACGAGAATCGCGATCAACCCGAACAGCAGGATGATAAACGAATGGTCGAAATTGTTGACTTCGTTTTTCATGGTCACGGAGTTGAACACCGCTGCGCGCTTCACCGTTCCCAGCGTGCCGAATTTACGCAGGCTCGGCAACAGCGCCAGTGGATAAAAGATGAAAACAAACGCCTGAAGCACAGTGACCAGCGCGCCTTTAGCAATCTGCTTCCGCCCGAAATACCCTGCCCCGAAGAAAAGCAACGACAGGCGAACCCATACGTCGCCTTCTTTGATGTCCTGATAGAATTGCGTGAAAAAGGAGATAAACGCACGGCCCAGGGAATGGAGAGCCTTTCCCGCACCGCCAGTTGCAGGCAGCCTTTTCCCACCCATTGCAATCCTTCTTCCTTTTATGAAAAACAGCCCGCGTGCCCTTTGGAGCGCGCGGGCATGTTTGCCTTATACGAGTCGGTTATTGGACGGGAGCTGTGATGCCTGCAACCAGATTGTCCAGCAGCGTCTGCAGGTCGGTGCCATCCGGGTTACCTGCGTAGATCAGTGCGCCGAAGGTGCTGGCGGGAGACCAGTAGTTACCACCCACGCGCTGGGTGGTGGCATAAGCGCTCTGTGCGGCCAACGCTGCGATAGCAGGCGCGGCCTGCACCTCTTCCGACGCACCCACAACCAGGTTGGAGGGTCCTTGCCCGCGGATGACGAAGCGGGAAAGCTGGCTTTCTTCGTTGGTCATATAGTCGGCAAATGTCATCGCCCAGCCCACATTGGCGCTGTAGGCGTTCACACCCACCAGTTTATAACCCGCGAACGACGCCATCTGCACCTGCTGGTCGCCCACTGT
>JAJFVI010000234.1 GCA_021371895.1 Eubacteriales bacterium
GGTGCTGGCCTCCATACCGATGATCATTGCGTATCCTTTTGCTCAACGCTTCTTTGTACAGGGTGTTCTTTTGGGATCCATCAAAGAGTAGCCGATTGATGTGCGTTTATCCGGCAAGGATTGGCCGTACCAGCTGGCGAATCATTTCATTATAATCACAGGGAATGGATCACGCTGCTGGCAGGAGGGAAAATGTCCATGCCAAAGCGGCCAATCAGGAGGGTTTAACATGCACGAGGGGAAACTGAGCATTTTTACAGATCGTCGCACAAAACCGTTGGGCGATTTGTTCGGCATTTTCTTTGAGGATCTAAACCACGCGGCGGATGGCGGGCTTTATGCGGAGCTTGTGCAGAACCGCTCGTTTGAATTTGACGCCCTGGATAATCAAGCCTATCACGCGCTGTTTGCGTGGGAGGCGGTGGGTTGCGGGAAACTGACGATAGAGGATGCGACGCCGCTGAACTTGTGCAATACGCACTATGTGCGCGTTTGTGCGCAGAAAGCCGGCGATGGGTTACGCAACCACGGGTTTGGCGAAGGTATCCCTGTACGCGAAGCGGCAATATACCGCTTTTCCTGCTTCGCACGCTGCGAGAAGGCGACGCAGCTACGCGTGGCATTGGTTGATATCATTGGGCGGCACAGCTATGCCACATCCGCTATTACCGCGCAGGGGGATTGGCAGCGTTATGAGTGCGTGCTTACCGCTTGCGCAACAGACCCGGCAGGACGGCTTGAGATTGTGCTGAAGGAACCGGGAGATGTGTGCCTGGACATGATATCTCTGTTCCCGCAGGATACATTTCGAGGCCGCGAAAATGGCCTGCGAGAGGATATCGCGCGTGCCCTTGCGGATATGAAGCCGAAATTCCTCCGCTTTCCGGGCGGATGTCTGGTGCATGACGGAACGCTGGACCCCGAGGCGCGCGATAGCATGTATCGTTGGAAGAATACGATTGGCCCAATAGAAAGCCGGGCAACCCGCCGAAGCGGATGGCTGTACAACCAAACGATGGGATTGGGGTTTTACGAGTACTTTCTGCTCTGCGAGGATATTGGGGCGAAACCATTGCCGGTACTGCCCGGTGGGTGCGATCCGCATCACAAGCGCTATGTTCCCATGGCGGATTTACAACCATGGATCGACGATGCACTGGATTTGATCGAATTTGCCAACGGCGGGATGGATACACCATGGGGAGTAAGGCGCGCGATGATGGGGCATCCTGCACCTTTTGGGCTGGAGTACATCGGCATTGGCAACGAGGAGGTTGCCGCCCCCTTCTTTGAAAGACTGCCGTATTTTGTACGCGCGATTCGCGAGAAATACCCTGAAATCAAAATCATCGGTACCACCGGCCCGTTTGCCGCGGGCAGCGAATGGAAACGCGGCTGGCAAGCGGCGTGTGAGAACGGGGTGGATATTGTTGATGAGCATTACTATCAATCGCCCGAATGGTTCATAGCAAACGCCGACCGCTATCTGCGCTATCCCGAGGATGGACCGAAAGTGTTTTTAGGGGAGTATGCCTCATGGGGCAATCTGTACGAAAACGCGCTGTACGAAGCCGCCTATATGACAAGACTGCAAAACGCGCCGAGGGTAGCTTTGGCTTGCTATGCGCCACTGCTGTGCCATGTGGATTATGTGAATTGGAAACCCGATATGATTTGGTTTGATAATCACCGGCTAACCCTGACCCCCAATTATCATGTGCAGCGGCTGTTTATGCGGAATCAAGGGGATGTGCTGCTTCACTCGGTTTCAGAAGGCCTTGCGGCTGAAAAAGCAATGGGCCAGCCCCCGATACAGGGGTTGATTTCCTTGGAAGCCAACGATACACGGATGGCCGTATCGGACATCGTGCTGGAGAGCGCGCAGGGGGAAAGACAATATCCCGATACTGTGATCGAAGGCCAAAACCGCGTCACGCTGGATGCTTCCAACGCCTCCTTTTTTACGCTCACCTTTCGCGCGCGGCGGCTATCAGGGGAAAAAGGGATGCGCGTTTTCTTTGGGGAAACAGATAACGATAATTGCCTGATCTGGGGCATCGGGGGATGGGAGAATCAGGATTGTATTTTGGATAAGCGCACCAGGGGGCGAGGTTCTTGTTTGACCCAATCGGAGTTTACTGTGGTGGATCAGCGGGACTATGCACTGCGTCTGGAGGTAAACGGAAGGAGAATCCGAACCTATATTGACGGCGTTTTGTTTAACGATGTGGAGGACACGCTCCCTCAGCCGGACTGGCTCTATTATACCGCCAGTTTGGAGGAAGTAACGGGTGAGATCATCATCAAGGCGGTCAACGTACTGCCGCAGGAGGCGCGCGTAACGATCCGTCTTGAGGGGCAGGGCGGCGGCAGGCTGGCCGGTACCGTTGAGGAGATGTCCGGCTATGCGTTGACGGACGCGAACAGCCTTGACGAACCGGAGCGGGTGAAGCCGAAGGTATCGGCGTTTGCCAGCGATTCCCCTCACTTTATGTATAGCTTCCCTGCCTGTTCCGTCACTATATTCAAAATAAAAAGAGAAGGATAGGGATGGATAAGAGAATGGCCTCCCGCGCAATTTACCTGCCCCAAAACGCACAATGGCCGGACACACAGAGCGGGCAGACCGTAACGGCGCGTAGCCGGAATACATCCCTGTGTTTCTGAAAAACGGCGCGCATAGCGAATGGATACGTATCATCCAATTATGAAAAGGCAGGCGAAAACCATGCATAAAAATCAGTCGGCGCTCACGCCTCCCATGGGGTGGAACAGCTGGGACTGCTACGCAGCCTCTGTCAATGAGGAGCATCTTTTAGGAAACGCCGAATACATGGCGAAGCATTTGAAAGCATTCGGTTGGGAATATATCGTATGTGATATCCAATGGTCGGAACCCAACGCGGGTTCCACAAGCCGCGAATACATTCCCTTCGCGCCGTTGACATTGGATGAATACGGCCGCCAGCTGCCAGCGCCCAACCGCTTCCCTTCCGCCCGCGACAGCAAAGGTTTCAAGCCCATTGCGGACAAGGTTCACGCGTTGGGGCTCAAGTTCGGCATTCATATCATGCGAGGAATCCCCCGGCAGGCGGTACATGCGCGTTTGCCCATCCTTGGCACAACAACAACGGCGGATCAAATCGCCGATCCCGCCTCCATCTGCAGATGGAATAGCGATATGTACGGTGTGAATCCACAACAACCGGGGGCGCAAGCCTATTATGATTCCATTTTCTCTCTTTACGCCTCTTGGGGTGTCGATTACGTGAAAGTGGATGATATATGCAACACGAACATCTATCCCCATGCGCCTTACTCTGCCGAAAAGGAAATCCAGATGATCGCAAAGGCGATTGAAAGCTGCGGCAGGCCGATGGTGCTCAGCCTGTCTCCCGGCCCAGCCGTGATTGAAAAGGCGTGGCACCTGGCGAAACACGCCAACCTGTGGCGCATCACCGATGATTTCTGGGATCGCTGGGAGCTGCTGGCGAACATGTTTGAACGCTGCGAGCTGTGGCAGCGGCATGTAGCGGCTGGCTGCTGGCCGGATTGCGACATGCTTCCCCTTGGGCATATCGGCATGGGCTTTCATCGTGGTCGATTGACGAATTTTACACAGGATGAGCAGCTCACCATGATGACGCTGTGGTGCATTTTTCGCTCGCCCCTGATGATGGGCGGTGAAATGCGCGACAATGACGATTGGACGCTTTCCCTGCTCACCAACCGCGCTGTGCTTCGGCTGCTCGGCCATTCTCATAGCGCCCAGCAGCTGGAACGGGACGCGGAACACGCGGTCTGGATGAGCCTGGATGAAGACGGAAGCACCTACTTCGCGCTGTTCAACCTTGCTTCGCAAACGAGAGAGGTAACCGCCGACCTGACGACTTGCGGTTTTACGCCCGGCCGCGCACGGGAACTCTGGAAGGATGTTGAAGTAACACTGGCTTCTGATCATATCAGTATGGCGATCCCCGCGCACGGCGCGATGCTCTTGCGGGCAAGCCGCTGAACGAAAATGGAAGGGAACTAGAAAATCAATCGTAGAAGCCTGCTTAACGATGATGTAAACAGCAAACCCCTTGCCCTGTAAACCACAGAATATCTTCACACCATCCCCGACGGGCAGAAGGCTGAGGCCGCGCCGCATACGCGAAGGCTGGCTTTGTGCCATGAAGGGAAAAGCCAGCCTCCGCGTATACATCTGGGAGGCTGGCTTTGTGCAAGACAGTCAATATCAAAGACCGTTTTCTGTTTTCAAGTCAGCGTTACATTGTCGTATCAACGCAATCTCCTCGGGATCGTATGGTGAAAAGTCGCTGCGAAAGATGTCGTGCATCCACAGCCGTGTATCCATGCTCGGCCTGCCTTTCAGATATTCCCATACCTCGTTGAACTGTGTCTTGCCATTCACGAAGCCAAACATATAGCTACCCACACGCTCTTTCTTCAGCAGCGGTAAATGCGTTTGAATAAAGCTTCCCATCGGGCGATGGAGCCATTCGTCGCAAATCAATGGCCGGCCATATGCACGCAGGCGGCGGATGAACAGACGCATATGCAGATAATCTCCATAATAGTGGAAGCTTGTAATATCACTCAGTTCCAGCATGGCCAGTTCTATCTCCGACTCGATACGTGGATCACGCAGGTACTCATCGGGAAAGGGGCAACTGGGCATAGAAGCAAAGACTTCCGCTGTTAAAGGCTGTGAAACGTCGGCCTCGCGCAGCCAACAAAACACATTGCGTATCATCGGCAGGGATTTGCTGCCCCGATTGGAATTTCCTGCTTCGTTCCATACGTTCCATAACAAAATGCGTTCATCCTGTCCGAAATGAGCGGCAAGCTGCGTGATATATTCTTTCACGATTTCCGCCATGCCCTCATCATCGGTCGGGTTGTAGCCAACCTTTTCGGTCGCTTCAAAGCAGGTAACAGGCGAGCCACCAAAGTATCCCGGAACCGGCTCCGGCTGTTTTCCAAATTCCATCGGTTGGTACAGGCTTTTGGGCACACAACAATCATCAAATAGCACGGGCATCACGCTGATCCCAAAAGTGGCGCATTGCGAAAGAAATTCCTCCACATGCCTGAAGAAAATATCCGGTTGCACCCGCCATAATTCAAACGGAAATAGCGTGCGCAGGTTGTTATAGCCCAGTGAAGCTGCAAGCGAAAGTTCTTTGCCGATATCGTCGGTCACGCGCTTATGGTCGAACTCCTGCCAGGTTTCCGTTTGGTTGATACAGGTGCTTGGGTAGAAATTGAATCCAGTAATCCACGGCTGCGCATCATACCAAGTGGTGATTTCCTGCTCCGTCCAACGTCTTTTCATCGTCTTTTACCCCTTTACTGATCCTAGCGTAATCCCTGTAATAAAGTAGCGTTGCATGAATGGATAGATGGCCAGAATAGGAACCGTTGAAATCACAATCTTCGCTGCGTTGAACGTTCGCTGCGACATGCGTTGCATCATTTGTTCCGCCGTCATTCCCATGGTGGATAAGTCGGACGTGCGTATGGTAAGCGACTGGATGTAGGTTTGCAGTGGAACGTTGTTGGAGTTATTGATAAGCAACATGCCATCAAAAAAGTTATTCCAGTGAGCGACAATGGAAAACAGTGTAACCGTTGCGATGGCGGGCATCGCTAAGGGGATATAGATCATCACCAGTATCTTAAATTCACCGCATCCGTCCAACATGGCGGATTCGCGAATGGGCTTGGGTAAATTGCGAAAGAAGTTCATCAGCAAAATTACGTTGAACACAGGGACCGCTCCCGGGATGACCAGCGCCCAGATGGAATCCATCAAGCCGGTGTACTTAATGGAGAAATACCACGGAACCAGACCGCCATTGAACAGCATTGTAAAGATCAATAACCACATATAGCGGTTTCGTGAAGGGAAGGTTTCCTTTTCTTGCGAAAGCGAATAGCCCATGGTAAGGCACATCAGCAGATTGATGCTCCCACCCAATACGACGCGGAGACAGGATACGATGAACGAACGGAAAAAGCGCGCATCCTGCGTCAGGTATTCGTAAGAAGACAGTGTGATGTTGACAGGCCAAAACGATACCTTACCCGCAATGGCAGCCTCTTTCCCGGAAAAGGACAGGGCAACTACATTGAGGAGCGGCAACACGCACGTAATCAGCAACAGGAGTAAAAGCACCGTGACAACGGTATCCATAACAATGTTTTCTCTGGAATGATAACGAATCATGGTTTTTCCTCCTTTGCCTAAAAAATGCGATAGTGAGCGAAACGATCCGCACACAAGTAGGAGATGAGAATTAAAACGAAACTGACGCCCGATTTTAACAAGCCAACAGCCGTGGCCAGCGAAAACTGCGCGGAGTTGAAGCCCATACGGTACACGTATGTATCAATAATGTCGCCCGTCTGATACACGATCGGACTGTACAGGTTGTAGATTTGATCAAAGCCCGCATTGAGAACGTTGCCGATGCTTAGCGTTGCCACCAGAATAAACGTCACACGGATTGCGGGTAACGTAATATGCCAAATCCTGCGCAGGCGTGACGCTCCGTCAATCTCAGCCGCTTCATACAGCTCCTGATTGACGCCGGTGAGCGCAGCGATAAAGATTACCGCGCCATAACCAAATT
>JAJFVI010000261.1 GCA_021371895.1 Eubacteriales bacterium
ACTTAGCCGTTCCGTGGAAGAAGTGCTGTACCCCGCCATGGAGGACTATGCGCTGGATATCATGATCGGCAAAGGTCCGACAGCGCGCAGTATCAGGCTTGATTTACCGCATTTTACGCTGGTAGGCGCCACCACGCGCGCGGGTCTTTTATCGGCACCGCTGCGGGATCGGTTCGGCCTGCTGTTCCGGCTGGAAATGTACACCTGTGCGGAACTGGCGACCATTTTGCGGCGCAACGTAGGTATCCTCAAGGTGGAAGCAGACGAGCCCGGTATACTGGAGATCGCCAGCCGCAGCCGCGGAACGCCCCGCATTGCCAACCGGATGCTGCGCCGCGTGCGGGATTACGCGCAGATTCGCGCCGATGGACGCATTAACTGCGAAATCGCCCGGCAGGCGCTCAACATGCTGGACGTGGACGAACTGGGGCTGGACCGGGTTGATCGCACCATGCTCACCACCATGATGGATAAGTTCGCCGGCGGCCCAGTGGGGCTGGAAACGCTCAGCGCCATGACCGGGGAGGACGCGACGACCATCGAAGATGTATATGAACCCTACCTGATGCAGCTGGGCTTTCTGGTGCGAACGTCCCGCGGGCGGCTGGTTACGCCTGCCGCATACGCCCACATGGGCCGCAAGCCACTCGCACCGCCCGATACAAGCGCACCAGGCGACAAAATTAAATTCTGACAGGAGTACAGACCCTTTGAAAACAAGCGATTTTCGTTACGACCTGCCGGAAGCGCTGATTGCCCAGACTCCGGTGGAACCCCGCGATCACAGCCGAATGCTGGTGTATAACCGCGCGGACAAAAGCATACAACACCTTCATTTTTACGATCTGCCTCAGTTTTTAACCCCCGGAGACGCGCTGGTACTCAACGAGACCAAGGTGATCCCCGCCCGGCTTTTAGGCGAAAAGGAAGATACCGGCGTGCCGGTGGAAATACTGCTGCTCAGGCGCGAATCCAAAGATGTCTGGGAGGCGCTGGTACGGCCGGGGCGCAGGCTGCTCCCCGGAACATTTTGCGTATTTGGAAACGGACTTCTTCGCGCAGAAATCCTCACTACGCTGGAAAATGGCGGGCGCAAGGTGCGCTTCCACTATCAGGGCGTATTTGAGGAACTGCTGGACAAACTTGGACAAATGCCCCTTCCCCCTTACATCCATGAACATCTGGCCGACCAGACCCGTTACCAGACCGTGTATGCCAAAGAGGACGGCAGCGCCGCCGCGCCGACAGCCGGGCTGCACTTTACGCCCGAGCTGCTCGACCGCATCCGCGCCATGGGCGTAAATATCGTTCCCATTATTTTGCATGTGGGGTTAGGCACGTTCCGCCCCGTGAAGGCCGAAAACGTGGAAGACCATGTGATGCACGTGGAGCGCTATGAGGTGCCGCCCACTGCCGCCGAAGCCATCAACGACGCGCGTGCATCCGGCCACCGTTGCGTGTGCGTCGGCACTACCAGCGTACGCACGCTGGAAACAGTAGCGGACGATAACGGTATTATCCAACCCAAAAGCGGAGAAACGGGCATCTTTATCACGCCGGGATACCGCTACAAAGCTGTGGACGCGCTGATTACCAACTACCATCTGCCGGAAAGCACGCTGCTGATGCTCGTTTCCGCCCTGATGGGACGGGAAGAAGCCCTGCGCGTGTACGACGTTGCTGTGCAGGAGCGCTATCGGTTCTTTTCCTTCGGGGATTGCATGCTCATACTATAATTTTATCATTTCGATTATATAGAATTTCTGGATTATCTACCTTTATAAATGACTCAATCAACATGTTGTGCTATTATCAATTACAATTGATATATGTTGTGTTATGGAGGTAAGACCAATGTAAACACAAAACAAACCAGTAAATCCGTAGCAACAACAGTATCGCATATTTTGAAGGATGGCAGGTACAGCCCGGCTTTTAAAAGCGTTGCTGTAAGTGCGCTTTCCCAGCTAAAAAAGGAGAAGGTAAATAAGGTCTTGAGGAAGAAGGATCATAAGTGAAACTCAAGGAGGTATAGACACCTAACGCATAAATTGCTTTGTGTGTTTATTGTTTGCAGTCACGAAATGGCTTTGTATTCCTCTTCTATATTATATATTACCTATAATAACTCTGTTACCGTTTCAAGATCCATCAGCAGGTCTAGGGAAGGGAATGACATGAAGCTTTCAGAGGTTACGTATACTGCGCCAGATTATTTGGCGATGAACGAGAATAAATTTACATGCAGGGGATACATTCTACAAACATTTGGTTTTTACCTTGAGGCCCTTCCAGATGAATTGCTGGAACCATGTATATACGTGCAAAAACCATCAAAACAGAATATACAAACGATATATAGAAAAGTTTATGTGCGTGACATCGTGGGCACAAGTTATTGTGAGTATGGAGGAGAATCATGGCTTGCTACATTCTTAAAAGTTAAGCGGCTGGATTATTATATAAAATCTGGCTGTGTTACAAAAGGAAAATATCTGCGAATGATGAAAATGCCTGATTTTCAACGTCCCGGTTTTATGGTGCATCTGTCATTGACATCAGATGGTCTCATCGTTGATGGGAATGGTAACCATCGAGTCTCGACGTACAAAATGATGTATTTATCTGACATTACATGCGGAAATCTTGAAATAGTTGAAAAAGCACGCAGACAGTATTGGCTTTATGCAGAAATTGACATACCCAATGGATATTTCCACGAGAAAAATCAAGAGAATGATGATTGTTATTCTTTTTTCTCTTCCTAATGTTCAAAAAATGATATACTACTAGGTACCTTATGACGCTATATAATTAACCTCGAGACCGTCACGAGCGAAAAGATAAAAAATTATTGTTTCATTTTCTCCTTTTCCACGTCCGGGGTGATCTTCTTGCCTATTTTGTTCTCCGTACCGTTCAGCAGCCGCTGTATGTTCTCCCTGTGGCGCACCACAACCAGCGCGAACAACGTTGCAGTAAAAACGTACACGGCCCATTGTCCGGAATGCGTCACCATCATGAGCACCATGTAGCACAGCAGCAGCATCATGCTGCCCAGGCTGATGTAGCGCGTCGCTGCGACGACCGCCACGCATACCGCAATGGCAACGCCGCCCCACAGCGGATTCACAAAAAAGATCACCGCCGCCGAACACGCCACGCCTTTACCGCCCTTAAAGCCGAAGAAGACGGGCCAGTTGTGCCCAATCACGGCGCATAGCCCACCCAGCATCATGCCAAAACCGACGATACCGTAAGTGGTACCAGGTAAAAGCAAACTGCCGACCCAGCAGGCCAGTGTCGCCTTTAAAAAATCACCAACGAAGGTAATCACGCCATTTTTAAGCCCGAGTACGCGTAGCACGTTGCTTGCGCCCGTGTTGTGACTGCCTACCGTTCGGATGTTGACGCCCGCGTGGCTGCTGACCAAGATACCCGTGGATATGCACCCCAACAGGTAACCCGCCACCGCAACCGCGACCGTTAAAAGGATTTCTTGCATAGCTCTCTCCTTTGGGCCTGTTTGGGATAGCCGACGCTTGTTACAGGCGCTCGCTCGTGTTGATCTGATGAGTGTGTGCCTTGTACGGGAAGTATCGTTGTGGTGCTGATCGCCACGGCGGAACCGTCGTTATCCGCTCTTTGCGTCTTTCAGCAGGTTCCGGGCTTCATTCCTGCTCCACGCGGATAATGCTTTCCAGTGTTGCAATCTGTGAATCCAGCGCCGAAATGGCCCGCTGCATCGCCTTTTCGCTGGCGATGTGGGTAATGACCACCAACGTTACGCGACCGTTATGCTGTTCGCCCTTCTGCTGCACCGCCGCGATGCTTACGCACTCATCTGCGAAGCATTTGGCAATACGGCTGAGCACGCCCGGTTCGTCCTGCGCCGACACGCGGATGTAGAAGGGACATTGCCAGTCGGTGTTGTTGTGAAGCGCAACTTTCGGGTTGAGTTCGTTTACGAAGGTCGGGTACTTGTGCTGGCATGTGGTTGCCGCGCGTTCCAGATCGCTTACGATTGCGCTGGCGGTGGGCATGTCGCCCGCGCCGCGGCCGAGAAACATCATTTCCTTGCAGGCGTGTCCGTGCAGGTACACGGCGTTAAACGAACCGGAAACGTTAGCCAGAGGATGGTCGCTGCGGATAAAAGTGGGATGTACGCGCGTTTCCACATTCATGCCATCCCGCTTGCCGATTGCCAGCAGCTTGAGCGTATACCCCAGTTCCTGTCCGCAGCGGATATCCTCGGCGCTGACATGCGTGATGCCTTCGATGTACACATCCTCGAAGGGCACGCGGCCATGGAAAGCCAGCGAGGCCAGAATACTGAGCTTATAAGCCGCGTCCAGCCCTTCCACGTCCGCGGCGGGGTCGGGTTCGGCCAGCCCCAGTTGCTGGGCGTCCCTGAGCACGGTTTCGTAATCCTCATTGTTTTTGCTCATGCGGGTAAGGATATAGTTGGTGGTACCGTTGACGATGCCATAAATCTTATCGATTCGGTTGGCTTGCAGGCTTTCCTCCAGCGAGTGGATGATCGGGATCGCCCCGCAGACCGCCGCCTCGTAGTACAGCCCTGCACCGTGGGTTTTGGCCGCCTTTTGCAGCTCGTGCCAGTGCAGGGCGAATGCGACTTTGTTGGCTGTTACCACGGTCTTTCCGGCGTTGAGCGCGCGCAGCATCAGCGAATAGGCCGGTTCTTCCCCGCCCAGAAATTCCACAACGATCTGGATTTCGGGATCGTTCAGCACATCGTCCGGGTTCACGGTCAGTACGCCATCGGGAAACTGAATATCACGCGCCTTGGTCAGGCTGCGCACCAGCACTTTTTTAACGTTGAAGCGTAAGCCCGCACGGTGCTCGATATCCGCGCCAAACCCTTCCAGCAGCCGCCACACGCCGCTGCCGACGTTGCCGCAGCCCAGAAACCCGATCGTGATGTCTTTGGCCATGGTCGAACCTTCCTCTCGCTTAACGGTTGCGATCATACAGAATGCGTAATCCCTTGAGCGTCAGCAGTCCGTCCAGCTTATCAACAATCGTATTGTCCTGCGCCACCAGCACCGCCATGCCGCCAGTGGCTACCACAAACGCGTTGGGCGCTTTCAGCTCCACGCGCATCCGCTTTACCAGATACTCCACCTGGCCGATGTAACCATAAATCAGACCGGATTGCAGGTTAGTGACGGTCGTGCGGCCGATGACGGTGTCGGGTTTGATCAGCTCAAAACGCGGTAGTTTGGACGTGCGCCCCACCAGCGCCTCGCTGGCCAGCTTGATGCCCGGGCAGATGCAACCGCCCAGGAAGTTGCCCTTCGCGTCCAGCGCGCCAAACGATGTCGCGGTTCCGAAATCAATGAAGATGCAAGGGCCCCCGTATTCCGCGTAGGCGGCTACGGCGTTGGCGATGCGATCGCTCCCCAGTTCCCGGGGATTTTCGTACTTCAGGTTGATACCGGTTTTAATACCCGGTTCCACCATCATGGGCGCATGGCCGAAGTAATTTCTGCACATGTGCTCCAGCGTGAAGTTGATGGTAGGCACGACGCTGGAAATCACCACGCCCTCTACATCGCTCATCTTCATGCCTTCGTAGGTGAACAGGTTAGCCAGAAGAATACCGTATTCGTCGGAAGTGCAGGTTTTGCTGGTGGAGATCCGCCAGTATTTCACCATTTCGCTTCCGTTGAACAAGGCCGTTTTAATATTGGTATTCCCCACATCCATGGTGAAGATCATGTCGGTTGCTCCTTTATTGTTGGCATCCGGGCTCCGTCGGGACAAGCGCGCGCATAAGCGTTCCCCGGCTGCCGTTATGGCTTCGCGACCGTTTCCGGCGCGGTTGCGGTTGACGCACCGTTGCCGAGATCAATTTCCGCGTCCGAAGCAGTTTCGGTTTCCACTTTAGCGGCTGTCCCCGGCTTGCCGCCGCGTTTTCCGCGGCGGTTAACCGCGTCCACGGCTACCTTGACCATCGGCACCACCACGGCGGCCACCGCCGCCTCAGCCAACCCATTGGGCAGCCCTACCGCCACCACCAGCCAGGCGCCGGCATTATTAAGGTATGCGGTGTCCGCGCTGCCACCGGAGATCAGGTTATTCACGATTACAGTCAGGTCGTTGCCATACAATAGTACGATCATGCCCAGGCAAAGCACGGTGTTGGTCAAAGCACCCACGACGGCTGCCACGCCCGCGCCGATTTTATCCGCCGCGCCTTTACGTTTAAACAGGCGGTTCCAAAGTGTGTAAGCGCCCCACGCCATCAGCGGGATCATCATGCGTGGAAGCACGCTCACCAGCGGATTGCGAAAGAACAGCGTCAGCCCTACCATGCCGGAACCCCAGGCGCGGATCAGGCTGCACAGGCCGAACACCAGCCCGACCGGCACGCCGACCCACGGCCCTTCGATGAGCGCCGCCAGAATTACAGGCAAGTGTACCAGCGTTACCGCCGGCAAGGGCGGGGGGAGTTGAATCATCCCCACGGGGGTAAAGGTGAGCAGCGCGGTTACGGCGGCGAGCATGGCGGTGACCACCATGTGGCGTACGGTCAGGGACGGCCTTCTCTTTGTGGATACAGTGTTAGCCTTCATTTGATTTTCCTCCGTTCGAGTTCTCAAGGATACCCGACGACAAGCCGAAACCATCGGCAAATGGATGTCAGGGGCCATACGCGTCCGACCCAGAAGGTATCGGCGCAGCCCTAAGGTTATATTATAGCCGCAATGGGACAAAAAGTAAACCACGAACCCGCATACTCTCTAGGCGCCGTGTCCGACACGGCGGGATATGGCAACGCCTCGCACATACGGCAACCTCGCGGGCTCTCCCGCCAAGGCGCGCCATGGGTGCGGGGCAATTAAAAGCGGTTACAGCGATCCGAAGGTGCTTCCGGCTAAATCTTGCCTGCGCTTGCGAAACGACAGCGTTGCCGCATGCCATTTGCAAAGCTCGGCAACAGCCTCGCTGTTCCCGGCGGCTTTCCCGCTGCATTAGCAGCGTTCTGCTACCCAAATCGCAACTATATTTTCAACGCGGATCCTTTACTTCCCGTCATCCCCGTCTTCCCCATCCTCGCCATCTTCGCCTTCAATCACATTGGGAAAGAACGGCTTCTTGCAGTTTGGGCAAATGGGGCTTTCGTCAAAGTCGATATCGGCGGCCTTGATCTGGATGGTTTTGCCGCAATGCGGGCAATCGAAGGAAAGCTCCTCGTCCTCGTCGAACTCTTCGGGCTCTTCGTCGTCCGCCTCGTCCTCGTCCAAGCCCTCTTCGTCCTCGCCGAAAAGCGCATCCTCAATGTCGCCCAGATCCCCGTCGATGGATTCCACATACTCGTCCAGTTCGTCCACGTCGTCTTCCAGGTCCTTAAGCTTCTGCGCCATTTCATCCATCACGGCAAGCATTTCCAACATCAGGCGGTTTTCGCTTTTCTCTTTGTCCAGGTTCAGCCCCTGTGCCAGACCCCTCAGGTAAGAAGTACGATCCGTAATACTGCTCATACAGGTTCCTTTCCCCCGCGCCGGACGCGGAGACTCATTTTGTGTCTTCAGCGGTGAAGATCGTCCTATGGCGCGGTCAGGCTGCCATGTTGCGCTCAGCAGCGCTCCATATACTCGCCCACGCGCGTGTCGATGCGGATGTGGTCGCCGATGTTGATAAACAGCGGCACCTGTAGCGAGTAACCGGTCTCCAGCGTGGCGGGCTTATAGGTGTTGCTGGCGGTATCGCCCTTGTAGCCTGGTTCGGTGTCGGTAACTTCCAGATCCACGAAGTTGGGAGCGACCACACTGAATGCCGCGCCTTTAAAGAAACGCACGGTCACGTTGGTGCCTTCCTTCACGTAGGGGATCGCGTCCACCACCTGTTCCTTGTTCAGCGGCATCTGCTCGAAATTCTCGATATCCATGAAGTAGTACAGGTCGCCGTCGACATAGACATACTGCATTTCCTTGGTTTCCACAATCGCGCGGGGCATTTTATCCGTTGGGTTGAAGGTGCGCTCCACCACCGCGCCCGTCATGACGTTCTTGATCTTGGTGCGCACGAACGCCGCGCCTTTACCGGGTTTTACATGCTGGAAGTCCACGATGATCCACACGCCACCGTCCCATTCGACAGTGACGCCTTTTCTAAATTCTCCCGCAGTAATCATAGGTCATTCCTCCGTTCGTCTTTATCGGTTTCTACACAATCAACAATTCCCGTGTGGGCAGGGTCAGCACGCGGCAGTCGTCACTTTGCACGACCACGGTGTTTTCGATGCGCACACCCCCCACGCCGGGCAGATACACGCCCGGTTCCACGGTCATCAGCTGGTTTTCCACAAGCGTTGCGCTCGCCGTGGCGCTTAGTCGCGGGCTTTCGTGGATCTCGATGCCCAGGCTGTGCCCCAGCCCGTGGCCGAAGCGTCCCGCATATCCCTGCGCGTCGATGTAGTTCCGCGCAATCGCATCGATGGCGCGGCAGTCGCCGCTGGCCCGCACCGCGTCCTGCGACTTCTGCTGGGCGATCCGCACGGTTTCATACATACGCTTCATCTCCGCCGTGGGCTGCCCGAAAGCGACGGTACGGGTCATATCGGCGCAATAGCCGCCAACCTTCGCACCGAAATCCATAGTAATCATATTCCCGCTGCGGATTCGGTATTCGCCGGGCACCGCGTGGGGCAGGGAACCGTTTTGGCCCGCCGCCACGATGGTGGAGAAGGCCAGCCCGTCCGCCCCGTGGGAAAGCATATCGAACTCCAGCCAAACGGCCAATTCCTTTTCCGTCATGCCCTCGCGAATCTGCGAAAGGGCACGCTCAAAGGTATCGCCCGTAATCCGGCAGGCTTTCTCGATCTGGGTGATCTCGCCCGCGTCCTTGACTTGCCGGAGGGTTTCAATCTCGCTGCTGAGCACCTTCCAGCTTATGTTTTCCGTGGCCTTCTGCGCCGCGTGGAAGGTGCGTACGGTTATACCGTCGTCCTCGTAGTAAAGGGTGTCCACCTGCCAGCGTCCGCAAAGCAGGGCGGTCAACTCCTCGTGGGTCTGCCCCTTCTCTACGCTCGCGATCTCAAAGCCCTCGCACTGGCGCTGCGCCTGCTCCGTATAGCGAAAATCGGTTAAAACCGCTTGGTGCTCCGCACCCAGCAACGCCAGCCCCTCCCCGGTGAAACCGGTGAGATAAAACAGGTTGGCAGGTTTATAAACGACGACCGCCTCGCGTTTTTCCAAGCCCAACGTAGCTTTCAGCCGTTCCGTGCGCGTCATTGTTCCGTCCACGTTCCTTTCGTGCTACGCAATCGGCACGCGCCTTCCAGGTGCGCAAAGCCGCAAATGATATTGTACCATAAACCGAAAGCCCGCGCTACGCCTTTTGGATATTTACGGCGCATTTTCGCGGTTTTCACCGGGTATGGCGGGCGCATAACGCCGGAGGGATCGCGTCAATACCCCAGCGCTTCCTCCACGAAGAGCACCGTCATCTCACGCCCGCGCGGCACGCGATCCAGCACGACCGTCGCGCGGCACATGCAGGCCTCGCCGCAATCGTCGGGCTTGCACAGGCCAGTATTCGCGCAGGGCGTTTGCAGCCCCAGCCGACGCGCGTTCTGCGGGCAGGCTGTCTGTTTAATGCGCGCAATCGCGGTGTTGATGCCGCCGTCCACCCACTTGGAATGGCTCACCACGAAATAAACCGTATTGGGCCCGTCCAGAATCGCGCCGACACGGTTGCAATTGCCGTCGATAAATACCAGTGAACCGCCGCGCGTCACAGCATTGGCCGAAGAGAGGTAAATCTCCGCCTTGCGGCTGTTTTCCCGGATTGCGGGGACATCCTCGGGCTTTGCGCCCCAGGAGGTGTAAACCTTGCAGCCCTTTTGCCTGAGCGCCGGCAGCACGTCGATATCCCGCACGGATACCGAGCCGCCCACGCCTACGCCGCAGTCTGCGGGGATGTGTTCCACCAGATATTCCCGGGCCTGCGCTGCCGTTTCCAGCGGCACGACCGTAAAGCCGTGCTTGCGCATTCCTTCCACGGCCGCCAGTAAATGCTGTTCCATCCTCGGTTCCTCCTATCGCCAGTCGAACTCCGGCTGCACCGCGCCTGTGCCCTCCAAATAAGGGGCGAGCGCGATGGTTGAAGTCGCCTGCATTTTCCGAATGACCCGCTGCGCATCCTCCCCGGCCAAAAACCGCGGCTGATAATCGTTGCGCCCGGCGCTTCCGCTGACGCTGATCGGCCACAGCGTGAGCCTCTCCTCTTTCAGCGCTCCGTCTGTAAAGCGGAGCGTCGCCGAAAGCAGGCACGCGTCGTAATCCTTCGGGTCGGTGTTGCCGCCGAAAACGCAGTTGCCAAGGCTGAATACGACCGGCGTGTGATCGTAGATCGCCATGCCCTGCACCACGTGCGGGTGATGGCCCACCACCAGCACGGCGCCGTGCTCCGCTGCGAAGCGGGCCGCCGCCTGCTGCGCGTTTGTGAGCGTATCGGCATACTCCTCACCCATGTGCATGGAATGGATGATCGCCACACAGCCGACGTTATTAAGCGCCGCTGCCTGCGCCAGAAAAGTTTCTTCGTCAAAGCGGAGGCCGCTGCTCGTAAAGCCGACGCGCACGCCATCCTTGTCCAGCACCGTCACGTACGTATCATCGCAATAGGCCACGCCTTGCGCGTCCAGCGCCGCGAGCGTATCCCGCTTGCCAGCTGCGCCGTAATCCAGAACGTGGTTGTTATTTAGCGTAACGCACTCCACGCTTCCCAGCGAGAGGATGCCGGCGTAGGCCGGCTTGCCGGCAAATGTAAACTGCTTGTCGGCTTTCCCGTCCGTGCGGTCACTGAGCACACCTTCCAGATTGACCAGCGTCAGATCATCCGTATGCAGCAGGGTTTGCAGCCCGGCAAAGGGATAGGCGTAACCGCCCGCCTCTACAGCCCGCTCAAAACGCCTGCCGCCGGCGCCTTCGCCGCCCAGCGTACAGTCCCCGCCGAAGGTAAGTGTGATTTCGGTATCCCCCTGCACCACCGCCATGGCCGTTGCGGTTAACTCAGCTGGCGGATCGGTATACGCAAAGGTAGTAACGCGCGTTTCCGCCACCGCACCGGAAAAAGGGAGCAGCAGCGCGGTCAGCACCGCCAGCGCGCGTTTCATGCTTCCGCCTCCCTTATAGACAGGTTCAGTATATCACATTCGCCAGTATGCGTAAAGGAGAAACGCCCCGTTACACCCCCGGCGGGGTGACGGGGCGCCAGGCTGTCAAAAAAGTAGCGGAGCCACTTTTTTGAGCTTCGGGTTCTGTTTGCGGTAAAGCCGCAAACTCCCCGCCCGCCCGGCGCCGAAGGGAAGGGGGTGCGCAGTGCGCACTTCGTCGAAGGCGAAAACGACCCGCAGGCGAGGAGCGAAGCAAGCCGGCAAACGGAAGTGCAGCCGGCGACGACTGAGCGACTGGAAAAGCCGGGCGATACGAATACAGTCGGAGGGCTGCGACCCTTCCGACACCTCCCTGAAATAGGGTCTTTCGCAGTTTGACGCCCCGTAACATCCCAGCGGGACGATGGGGCGTCGATCATTATATCTGGGTTGTTTCGCCGCCCAGCGGAGCTTTGGCGGGCATCCCCGCCTTGCGCGGGTAGGCTGCCGGGGTCGGCCTGCGTTTCTGACTCACCAGCAAGCAATGCTGCCAGTCGGGCTGCCCAGGCACCGCAACCGGATAACATTCCAGCACGCCACCCCCCAGCAGCATCGCCGCCCGGTTTCCCGCGCCGATCTCTTCCTGCGCTGATGGCCCCTTGTAGCAAAGCGCTTTTCCGCCCGTGCGCACAAAGGGCAGCAGCAGTTCCATCAGCACGGGCGCAGCCGCCACGGCGCGCGCTGCGGCTACATCGAACCGTTCGCGCAGGCCGGTATCCCACGCCGCGTCTTCCGAGCGGGCGTGCAGGGTGCTCACGTTGGTCAACCTAAGCTCCGCGATCACGGCATCCAGAAATCCGATCTTCTTTTGCTGTGCTTCAATCAGAAACACGTCCATATCGAGCCGCGCAATCGCAAGCGGAAGTCCGGGGAAGCCCGCGCCGCTGCCCACGTCCACCAGATTCGTGCCCTGCGGCCAAAGCCCGGGCAGCGTAAGCGGCGCGAGAGAATCCATAAAATGTTTGTCCAGCGTCGCTTCCAGACTCGCGTCTCCGGTCAGGTTCATACGCTGGTTCCATTCCCAGAGCATTTCACGGTAACGCGCCAATCGCTGTGCCGTACGCGGGTCGCAGGCTACCCCCAGCGCGTCCAGCCGCGCCTGGAACAGCGCTGTTTCCTCCGCACGGCTCATAGGGGAAGCCCCACGTATTTGACCAGCCAGTATTTGACCCACGCCAGCGCCTCGCGGCCGTGGTTTTTGGCCCAATAGATCAGCTCCGGCCGGCACAGGCTGCCCGCACCCTGCGGTGCGAACCCCGCGTCGGCGGCGATGGCCATCGCCCGCGGCAAATGATAATCACTGGTCACGATCAGCGGTCTGGAGAGTCCCAGACTGTCCAGAATCGCCTTGGCGTTATCCATGTTCTGGCGCGTGTCCATGCTGGTTGCATCGACATACACCATGGTACTGTCCACACCGTCGGCAACAAGCAAATCCAGCATTACAACCGCTTCAGGCCGCGGTTCGTCTGTACCCTGCGCGCCGCAAACCACCATTACGCAAGGCGACGCCCGATACATTTCCAGCGCCTTATCCAACCGCCAGCGCAATTGCACCGACGGCTCGCCGTCAGTCTTCACCTGTGCGCCCAGCACGATTATCGAGTCGTAATCCGTCGGGGCGGGCACGTGCGCCTCCCGGTAGCATACGAAGCCGATCAGCGCGCCGTAGGCAAACACGCCGACGATGATCAGCGCAATCAGCACGCGAAAAAAGCGTTTGCGCCATGAACGCTTGCGGGTCGCCTTTTGCGTTTCGTTCTCATGTTCCTGTTTCCTCATGCTTCCTCCAAAGGAGATGGATGGTCAATTTTCAGTTGCCCGGCAAAGCGAACCTCGCCTTCCGAACCGGCCACGTGCGCCGTAACGCCGCCCGGCGTCACTTCCTGCCGGATAAAGCCGTTGCGCACCATGCTCAGCGCCTCCCCTTCGGCGATGATGATATGATCCACCAGCGCTACCTCGATTTCCGAAAGCAGCCGCGAGAGGGTCGCCGTCGCGTCCAGATCGGCCTGCGAAGGCGCGATGGAGCCTCCGGGATGGTTGTGGCAAAACAATACGCCATGCGCGTTGCGGGTCAGCACCGCGTCCATCACAACGCGGGGGTAGGCGGGCACGTCGCTCAAAGAGCCTTGGGCGATCAGTGTGTTTCCCAGCGTTTCCATCTGGCCGTTGAGGCAGATGGCGTAAAACTTCTCCCGTTTTTCGCCTTGCAGGAGCCGTGCGCAATATTGGACAGCCGCCTTGCGCGTGGTCAGCTTTTCGCGTTTCAATGCGCGGCTTTGTTCCGCCTCACGCGGCACCTGCGCAAACAGGCTCATAAGCGTCGCGGCGTATTCGCCTACACCGGGGGTCTGCATCAGCTGTTCGGGAGAGGCGTGAATCACCCCGTACAGCGAGCCGAAACGGTCGATGAGCGTATGTGCCAGCGGATTGACGTTCTTTTGCGGAATGGCGAAGAACAGCATCAGTTCCAGAATCTCGTGCTGCGCGAACCCTTCGAGTCCCTGTTTCTGATATCGCTCGCGCATCCGCTGCCGGTGACCGTCGTGCTCCATACCGCGTTCCCTCCCGGGCGGTCTCGCCACCGATGATTATTATATCATTTTACCTAAGCCTTGCAAAGACG
>JAJFVI010000241.1 GCA_021371895.1 Eubacteriales bacterium
AGCACCACAGGCACCAGGATCCCGCCCGCTCCTCAACAATGCGCAGCGTATCTGCGGTCAGCCTTATGCCGAAGTCCGCATCCAGGCAACGGAGCTCGTAGCCCAGCTCACCGCACAGCAGCGGGCCGCGATAATCACCCATCGAAACCAAA
Source organism: Eubacteriales bacterium (assembly GCA_021371895.1). Classification (GTDB taxonomy): domain Bacteria; phylum Bacillota; class Clostridia; order Christensenellales; family Aristaeellaceae; genus CAXXOK01. The sequence goes on from JAJFVI010000241.1 coordinate 153, forward strand.
ATCTCGTTTAGCGCAGAAGCCAGGGCATCGCGGCGCGCCGTATCATCCATCTCGGGATCAAGCAAATGCTTATCCCATACACCGGGGTAAAAATGATAAGTATAGGCCCAGTTGTCATCTACGGGTGGCGTCATTTTAGAAAAATCCATGGAAAAACGGTCGCCTTCCAGAAAAACGATATGATGCGGATCCGTTTTTCGTATCGCAGCGATTGCGTCGCGATAGAATCTTTGCAGGCGTTCGTTTCCCCCGCAAGGCAACACGGGCTCGTTGAGCAGGTCGTACCCCAGAAGGGAAGCGCATTCCCCTAAACGGGCGGCGATGGCGCCCCAGATTTTCACCGCTCGATTCTGAAAGGTTTTAAATTCCCAGAACTGCGGCGTGCCCGTGCGGCACTCGCTGTGCCAGTCCGGGTTTTGCCCGCCCGGTGTGGTATGCAAATCCGGCAGGAAATACAGCCCGTTTGCCTCACATATCGACGCCAGCCTCTCCAGCTGCTCGAATCCGTATGGGTTTTCGGTATCCTGATCATCGTTCCAGAACAGGTGGTGGTTGATGGGAACACGGATGAAATTGATCCCGAGCGAACGGATATAGGCGGCGTCCGCCCCGGTGAAGAACGTCTCGGTAAACCGGTTCATAAAGGCCGGGCAGCAGCGATTGAGGCAATCGCGTATTTCACCGTCCCAACCGGGTACGCCCATCATAAAATGTTCCAGATTCAGCCAGGTACCGACCCCGAGGCCACGCAGCAGCAACGGTTTCCCGTTTACCATGAAGCGCATGCCCTCCGTATAAACAATACCTATTTTCATGTTTCCTCCGCCGTATCACCTCTGCCCACACTGCGCGAAACCCAGGAGCGCAGGGCAGGCAGACACCGGGTTGTTCGAGTCTCGCGCGTCAGCCTTTTACGCCGGCAAAGGCGCCGCTTTCCACGATTTGTTTCTGCGCCACGGCGTACAGAAGGATCACCGGATGAATGGAGCTCACGGTTCCGGCAATGATTGTTCCGTTATCAGCGCTTTTATTTACGTAACCGAAATCCATCATATCATCAATAGAAACGAACGTTCAAGTAAATGTTGTCCAACGGATGTGTGATTTTCGTGTTTTGCAAAATATCATTGCAAGTTGAACATTCTGGCAGAAGGGTAGCTGGAGCTCAGACGATATAGACACTCTCTGGAAATGCGCCGAGATCTTTTTTGGAGGGAAAGCTTACTTTTATCCCATAAAATGGTATACTATACGCAAGGAAGGAGGGGATCCCTTGATGAATCTTTGCATAGGCGGCGCTGCCGGAGACGGTATTGAAACCATGGCCGGCATTCTGGAAAAAATTCTGCAGCGTTCCGGGTTTTATTTGTTTTCCATGCGTGACTTTATGTCCCGGATTCGCGGAGGGCATAACTTTGCGCAGATTCGCTTCAGCCCTGACCCGGTGGGGGCCCACGCTGATTCTTTGGATATCCTGATTGCTTATGACATGCGCACGTATACCGAGCATCAGCGGCGCTTAAAGCCCGATGGCTTGCTGCTGTGTGACCCGGAACTGGGTATTTCCGATTCGCGTATGCTGCCGATACCGCTGAAAAGTCTGGCGAAGGAATCCGGCAACGCACGTACGATTGGCGTGATCTGCATTGGCGCGCTGATGAAATTGCTCGGGCTTCCTTTGACAACGGCTGAATCCGTACTGCGCGAAATGCTTTCCCCCAAATTACTGGATGTCAACCTGGTTGCCGTCCGCAAGGGCTTTGACAGTACCGTTCAGAAACAACAGCTTCCATCCCCCAAAGCAGATGGGCGTTTGCTGGTTACCGGCGCAGAAACCATGGCTTTGGGCGCGTTGGCGGGCGGGCTACAGTTTTACAGCGCATACCCCATGTCTCCCTCCACTACGCTGCTCACCTTCTTTGCAACCCATGCTGAAAAATGCAGTCTGGTGGTCGAGCAGGCCGAAGATGAGATCGCGGCCATCAACATGGCCCTTGGGGCATCCTATGCGGGTGCGCAGGCGATGGTCGGCACCAGCGGAGGCGGTTTTTCACTGATGGTCGAAGGGTTGGGATTTGCGGGCATCGCCGAATTGCCGGTCGTGATTGCCGATATTCAACGCCCCGGCCCGGCCACCGGCCTTCCGACGCGCACAGAACAAAGCGACCTGCTGTTTACCTGTTTTGCCTCTCAGGGCGAGTTCCCCCGGATGGTGATTGCTGTTCGGGATGCTGCGGACGCGTTTTACCAAACAGCCCGCGCCTTGCAACTGGCCAAGAAGTATCAAATCCCCGTGCTGGTGCTTAGCGATCAATATCTGGCCGATTCCGCGGTTACTATTGCGCCGCTGGATATCCTAAAAGCCGCGCAGAGCGTATCTCCGCTTCCGCCCCAAGCCGATGCCACAGGGGTTTATCAGCGCTATGCACTGACCGAGAGCGGCGTTTCGCCCATGCGCATCCCCGGCAAGAGCGACGCTCTTGTGCGCATCGACAGCGACGAGCATGGCGAAGGCGGCACGATCACCGAGGATGCCCAGGTGCGCATACAGATGGTCGACAAGCGTGCCCGCAAGCTGGAGGGGCTTACCAACGAATTGCTGGAGCCTGCCTATACCGGCGCTGCCGAGCCACAGATGCTGCTGGTCGGTTTCGGTTCCACCTCCGCCGCCATTGCCGAGGCGGTAACGCTGCTAAACAACCGTGGCTGTTCCATTGGCGCGCTGGCTTTTGGCGACCTGTATCCGCTGCCCCAAAAGCAATTGACACGCTACTGGAAACACGCTAAGGCTGTCTACAGTGTGGAACAAAACGCGACAGCCCAATTGGCGAAGCTGATTCGTATGGAAGCTAACCTCAATTGCACAGACAGCCTGCTGAAATATAACGGCCGACAAATGTCGGTGGATGATATCCTTACAGGCCTTGAAGCTTTCGGGATTGGCAAGGAGGTGCCGGTATGACGGACACAGCGTTTTACAGCACAGAAACCGCATGGTGCCCGGGTTGCGGCAATTTCGATATCGTCCAGACCCTGACCAACGTTCTGGGGGATTTGCAGCTTTCACCGAATCAGGTTTTACTGGTCGGGGGCATCGGGCAAGCGGCCAAACTTAACCAATATGTCAATGCCAACGGCTTTTCCGGCTTGCATGGCCGCGCGTTGCCTGCATCGGTTGCCGCAAAGATGGTCAACCAAGCGCTGACGGTGATTGTCGATACTGGGGACGGCGATTCCTACGGGGAGGGGGGCAACCACTTCCTGCACAATATCCGCCGCAATGTGGACATTACACACTTTGCGCACGACAATCAAATCTATGGGCTCACCAAAGGGCAGACATCACCTACATCCGACCCCTGCGGGGTTTCTCCCAGCGGCGCGTGTAACCTGAGCAAGCCGTTTAAGCCGCTTCTGGTCGCGCTTGCGGCCGGCGCCACCTTTGTCGCCAGAACATTCAGCGGCAACAAGGAGCACATGGCAAAGATAATGAAGGCAGCCATCCTGCACAAAGGGTATGCGCTGGTGGATATCCTGCAGCCGTGCATCAGCTTTAACAAGGTCAACACCTTTGCCTACTACAAAGAGCACACCTATGAGCTGGAGGCTGCGTATGATGCGGGGAATCTGGAAACAGCCCTGCTGCGCAGCATGGAATACGGCCCCAAAATCCCCCTTGGTATCTTTTATCAGGTTGAGATGCCCACGTATCACCAGCAGCGCCCCGCCATCTATGACGGCACTCCGATGATAGATAAAAAGGCCTCGGTTGCACAGCTGGAGGCATTGCTGGGGCAGTTCGCGTAACGAATGCACCATCTTTACAGCCGCACAAACAAAGGGCGGTTTTCTATCGACAATCAAAAAATGAAAATCAGCGCCATGGCAGGCTTGAAATCAACCCCGGTGAGTGATTGGGCAGAGCGATAAAGGGACATTGAAGGTTGCGAAAAGTTCGCAAGCTGGCGCTGTTTTTGAGGCGACAACGGCTTTTATGTTGATAAAACACAGGACGGTAAAAAGACACGAGTCACTACGTGTTGGAAATCGTAAGAGTCGAATACGCCGATTGGATTAGCATGATAGTCTGCCATCGCATCCATCTGTCGCAAAAAGCGGGTGGGTAAGCCGGAGTAAAACGGAAAAAGCCGCCATGCCGGGCTTTATTACCCAGCATGGCGGCTCTTTTATAGGTCTTAAAGATTTGGCATGCTTACTTTTCGCGCAGCCCAGCCTTACGGCAAAATGTTCCCGGCGGCGAGATAAATTTCGTACCATTCCTCGCGGGTCAGCCTGATATCGGCGGCCTTTGCGCAGTCCAGCAGGTGCTCCACACTCATGGTGCCTGTCACAGGCTGCATTTGGGCCGGATGGCGCAGCAACCATGCCATCGCGATGGTGGTGTTGCTCACACCGTATCGGGCGGCGATTTCGTCTATCTTGGCGTTTAAAACCGGGAATTTTTCATTGCCCAGAAACACGCCCTCGAAGAAGCCATATTGGAAGGGCGACCAGGGCTGTATGGTGATGTCGTTTATACGGCAAAAATCCAATATGCTGCCATCGCGATTCACCGCCGGCGCGTCCTGCATGTTGACGTGCAACCCCTGCGAAATCATGGTGGCGCTTGCGATGCTCAGCTGCAATTGGTTGGCGACGAGGGGTTGCTTCACGTATTTTTTCAAAAGCTGTATCTGCATGGGGTTTTGGTTGGAAACGCCAAAGTTGCGCACCTTGCCGTTGCCCTGTAAAATCGTAAAGGCCTGGGCAACCTCCTCCGGCTCCACCAAGGCATCCGGACGGTGCAGCAGCAGCACGTCCAGGTAGTCGGTTTTCAGCCGCTTCAGGCTGCCATCCACCGCAGCGAGGATGTGCTCTTTGGAAAAGTCAAACGCGATGCCCTTGCGAATGCCGCATTTGGATTGCAGGAACACCTTTTCGCGCACAGCGCTGTTCATGTGAATCGCGTCTGCGAATTTTTCCTCGCATGCCCCGTCGCTGTACACGTCCGCATGATCAAAGAAAGTAGCGCCCGCCTCAATGGAAGATTGCACAAAGCGCTCCGCTTCGGGCTTGGTAAGCCTGGTGATGCGCATGCAGCCAACTGCGATCACCGGCACCTGCAAATCCGATGTGCCCAGCTTCATAGTCCTCATGATGGTAAACCTCCTTATGATGGGTTGTAACAAACGCATTGGTGGTAACTTCGCCTGAAAGAACGCCGTGGCCTCTTCCCCGGGATAGAGTGCATTTCCCTGCTCTGCTTCGCTGTCCCCCCGGATAAGTTGACAAAGTTGAAACCCTATTGTATATTCTAAATTATAAACCTTAACCTTAGCTCTAAGTCAATAGATAAATAAAGAGGTGGCCTGCCCTATGGGATACACGATCAAGCAGATATCGGAAAAGACAAGCATAAGCCCTTACGTGCTGCGCTATTATGAAAAGGAGGGCCTTCTTCCGCATGTAAGCAGAAGCGATAACGGCTTCCGGTTTTATTCGGAGGAGGATCTGGAGTGGCTGGGGCTGATTTGCTGCCTCAAAAACACAGGAATGTCCCTCAAACAGATCAAAGCGTTCGTTGACCTGAGCGCGGAGGGAAAGGACACCCTGAAACAGCGGTGTGAAATGCTGGTTGAACACAAGCGGAACGTTGAAAATCAGGTTCAGGAAATGCAGAAGCAGCTCGAAAAGGTTTCCAGAAAAATTGTGTGTTTCACAGCGCAGTATGACGAATACAGGAATGATGTGCAGGGTGGTTCCCGCTGATTCGACTAACCTTCCGAAACTGCCTTATCAGGCTCCACCCCAAAGTGTTGTTCCTATGACAGCATAAAAGCCGCGCTCACATGATACCGGGCGCGGCTTCATTATGCTCATATGGCGTTCAACGATTCCCGTATCGTTGGAGGGTGGTCGTTTATACACAGCTTTAGAATCTGGAACGCTTTGAGGTGATTATTTCCATCAGCAACAGCTGTATTATTCTGTTCCCGCAGCCTCACCAGACATGATAGACGTTATCGTTAGCTTTTCCTTCCATCTCACGCTGGCTGCGTTCCATATTCCATTGTACATGTGCGCGCAGATCCTCGTCTCCCGCAAAGGACAGGTTAAATATCCGCTTCATCTTGCTAACGTTGTATAGCGCAGGATGGGATGCAGCCTCGTCGATACAATGGACGGATCCCTTATAATCTGGTGCGAGTTCCAAAGCCATCATGGCAATATCGTACCATGATACGAACTTTTCGCCCAGCCCCAGGAATATTTCTTCGTTGAGATCGCTCTCCATCAATCGCACATATAGCTTTGCAATTTGCCGGGCTGAAAGAAACTGCGTACCGTCACGCTTCGATACGGTAATATCTCTATTACGCACGATGGCATCTGTCATTTCCTTAAAACGCGTGTCGGATTGGGAAGATCCACCCTCCACTGCCGGATTGGAAAATGTGTATCCCGGACGAATGATGTTGCGACGAAGTTTGACCTTGTCGCCATATAGGCCCTGACCACGATAATATTGACGGAATCCCAGCAGATACATCTCTGCAGATGCTTTGGTGGAGCCATACAGGTCGCCGGGAATCAGCAATGCTGTTTCATCCATACCATCCCGCAGCGAACCCATGGCGGCAGTTGAACTGGTGTAGATGAAATTTGCTACGCCGGCTTCCTCCGCCGCTTGTGCTAAAAATGCCGTCACGCGTGTATCATGATCCAGCATTTCAACGGGTGTATTTCCCCATCCAAGCGCGATATGAACAACGGCATCGCAGCCTTGTAACGCTTCTTGAAGAACATCCAGCTGAAGAATGTCACCTTTAATTGGAGTCACGCCAGGCATGGTCAAGTATGCTGGAATCCTTTCGGGGGTCCGCGTAAGGAGCTTTACGCTATGCCCATTTTCAAGCAACGCTCTTGTTACATATTGACCAATGTTTCCAGTTCCACCGGTGAGAAAGACTTTCATTATTGATTCCTCCGATATCTATTGATTTGCATACGCTGTGAGGAACTATAGCATAATAAACACGGTTTTACAATAGAATAATTTGATGAATCATGGGTTGTCTTTCTGATAGTATCGGACATAGCTCTTGTGTAGATGGGGATTCAGGCATGAAACGCGAGATGTGTAAAAAAGCTGTTGACAAACAAACAGCGCTGTGGTACTTTACGTGTGTTGATAAAAGAGATATAAATTAACACGTGTTTATCCTGATGAGGAGGCTGAAGCTCATGGCTGAAAAGAGAGGTCGCTTAAAGAGCGCAGAGATTGCAAAAATCGCCGGCGTATCGCGTAGCACCGTCAGCCGTGTGGTGAATGGGTACAGCAACGTGCCCGAAGCTACTAAAGAACATGTCATGGGCATTATTAAGGAATACGGCTATTATCCCTCTTTTTCAGGTCGCGTGCTTGCCGGAAAACGGACGC
>JAJFVI010000297.1 GCA_021371895.1 Eubacteriales bacterium
CGTGCCCCGCCACGGGGCTGCCGGGCGCCTTGAGCGCGCCTACGCTCGCCACCAGCGCCGCATCCGCCTGCAGCTCGCCATCGCACACCAGATCCGGCGCAATTTCGTGGACCTTGGCGGTCGCCTGCTGGACTTTAGTGACATTCTCGTGCGCGGCGCTGCCTTTGGTGGAGAAGGACAGCATCGCGACCTTGGGATCCATCCCCGTCAGCTGCTTGCCGGTCTGCGCGCTGGCTACGGCGATGGCGGCCAGTTCGTCCGCCGTGGGATCGGGGATCACAGCGCAGTCGCCGAAAATCAGCACGCCGTCGTCGCCGTATTGCTTATCCGGCACTTCCATAATAAAAGCGCCGCTCACAACGCTAATGCCGGGCGCCGTTTTGATAATCTGAAGCGCGGGGCGAAGGACGTTGCCGGTGGAATTGATGGCACCGGCCACCATGCCGTCCGCATCGCCGGTTTTTACCATAACCGCGCCGTAATAGAGCGGGTTGCCTGTTACCAACTCCCTGGCCTGCTCGGGGGTCATGCCTTTGGCCTTGCGCAGTTCAAACAGCAGCGACGCGTACGCTTCGGCCTTGTCGCTGTTTTTTGGGTCGATCTGCGCGATGCCGGTTATATCGGTGCCGGTTTCCCTGGCGACTCTGGCGATTTCCTCCGGCGCGCCCAGCAGCGTTACCGTGGCGATCCCCTGATCCGTAATCCGGCGCGCAGCCTGCACCGTACGCGGCTCGCTGCCTTCAGCAAGCACGATATGCTTCACATGCAGCTTTGCCTTCGCTTTGATTCTGTCAATAACGGACATGGCGGTTTCCTCCCTGATGTGCTAAAATACAATCGGATTATATATGTATACAACCGAAATAGTATACACCTTTTATGCCCATAATGGAATAGAACCGATAAAAAATGCGCCCACAAACACGAAAAACACAATCCCACGACGGGAGGGAAACCCATGCGGCCGACGGTCGGAATCATCTGCGAGTATGACCCGTTTCACCGGGGGCACGCCCGGCAATTCTCCCTCGTAAGGGAGCAGTTGCCCGACGCGCGCATCCTGTGTGTGATGAGCGGTTGTTTTACCCAACGAGGCATGCCCGCGCTGTTTTCCCCCGCTTTCCGGGCGCAGGCCGCGCTTCGCGCCGGGGCCGACACGGTGCTGGAATTGCCCTGCGCTTTCGCCGTACGGGATGCGGAAAACTTCGCCCTGGGCGGGGTGAGCCTGCTGCATAGGCTAGGGACAGTCACCCACCTCTCCTTCGGCGCGGAAACAGACGATCTGGCAAGGCTGCACTCCATCGCGGCGCTTTTGGAAAACCCGGATGACGTTTTCCGGCAAACGCTGCGCAGCGCGCTGGGCGAAGGGCGGCCCTTCGTAGCGGCACAGGCGCGGGCCGCGGCAGCCAGCCTGACGGCTCGAGACGGCGGCGGCCCCGCCGCGACAGAGACGCTGGCGGCGCTGCTGACCCGACCCAACAACATCCTTGGCATCTGCTATTTACGGGCGCTCCTGCGGCTCGGCAGTCCCATCCAACCCCTGCCGGTGAAGCGCGAGGGTGATTATCACGCCGCTGACCTCTCGGCGGCGGCTTACCCTTCCGCCAGTGCCGTACGCAAGGCTTTCCTCGCAGGCGACGCTGCCGCCGC
>JAJFVI010000298.1 GCA_021371895.1 Eubacteriales bacterium
GCGCAGGTGGAAAAGATCATCCGCATTCTCAAGGATCTCGATTTTGAAATCGCCACTCCCGACGAGGTTCGTGAAACCTTCTCGCTCAAGGGCGCGGACAAGGTCGAGTTCTAATTTCCCGGTATTTTTAACAACGAAGAGGGAATGAATCATGTTCAAAGATGTTGTCATTGCGTCTGCTGTCAGAACGGCTGTTGGCAGTTTTGGCGGTTCGCTCAAGGATAAAGACGCCATTGAATTGGCGACCATTGTGATCAAGGAAGCCATTCAGCGGGCGGGCATTGGCTTTGACGAGGTGGAGGACGTTGTGATGGGCTGCGTAGGCCAGCATGGGCTAAACGCCTTTCTGGCTCGCGTGGCAGCGCTCAACGCAGGCTGCGCCCTGAAAAGTACCGCGCAAACCATCAACCGCCTTTGCTCTTCCGGGTTGCAGGCGATTGTCACCGCCGCTACCGCCATCGATCACGGCGACATGACCATCTCCGTCGCAGGCGGTTCCGAAAGCATGAGCAATTTCCCCTACATGTCCTTCGGTTCCCGCTTTGGTTTGCACATGGGCGACTCCGTACTTAAGGACGGCTTAAGTTGCGCGCTTGCCGAGCCCTTTACCGGTACTCATGTGGCAATGACCGCTGAAAACATCGCGGAGAAGTACGCCCTTAGCCGCCAAACGTTGGACGAATATGCGCTTCTAAGCCAGCAGCGGGCGTTCGCCGCCATTAACGCCGGAAAATTCAAGGATGAGATTGTTCCCATTGACATCAAGGTGAAAAAAGAAGTCAAGACCTTTGACACCGATGAGCATCCTCGTGATACGAGCTTGGAAAAGCTCGCCAAGCTCTCCCCTCTCTTTAAGAAGGATGGCGTGGTGACCGCGGGCAACGCTTCCGGCGTGAACGACGCTGCCGCCGCCGCGGTGGTCATGAGCAACGAATTCGCTAAGGCGCGCGGCATCAAGCCGCTTGCGCAGGTCATTGATTACGCTGTTGCGGGCGTAGATCCCGCCATCATGGGCATGGGACCTGTCGCCTCTACGCAAAAACTGCTCAAGAAGATCGGCATGAGCGTATCGGACATCGGTCTTTGGGAACTAAACGAGGCGTTCGCGGCGCAGACCGTAGCCTGCATCCAAGAGCTTGGCCTGGGCATCGAAAAGGTCAATGTCAACGGTAGCGGCATCAGCCTTGGTCACCCCATTGGTGCGACGGGCGCGATCATCTCCATCAAGCTGATTAACGAAATGAAACGCCGGGACGTGCAGTATGGTATCGCCACGCTTTGCATCGGCGGCGGACAGGGCTTGTCTGTGCTGTACAAGAACCTGTAATACGAAAGGAATGCTCTCACGTGACGAACGAAACGACCATCACAAAATCTATAGCTTTTACAGGCTTTGCACCGTATGACACAGTCAAGCTCAACGCGTTGTTGAATCAAGAGTTGTCCGCATTCTCTCAAAAGGTCGTCGTCCTGGACGACGACCCCACCGGAGTGCAGACCGTACACGATGTGTTCGTTTATACCGACTGGTCTGTGGAAAGTCTGCGGGATGGGTTGGAGGACGGAAACAGCATGTTTTTTGTTCTTACCAATTCACGTAGTTTTACCGAGGCTGAAACCGCCGCAGCGCATCAAACCATTGCGAAAAACCTGGTTGAGGCGTCCAAGCAAAGCGGCGTTGATTTCATCCTCATCAGCCGCAGTGACTCCACGCTAAGGGGACATTATCCGTTGGAGACCGAGGTACTTCGAACAACCCTTGAGCAGCTGCAAAAACGCCGTTATGACGGCGAGGTAATCATGCCGTTCTTTCCAGAGGGCAGTCGTTTCACCCTGGGGAACGTACACTATGTTGCAGACGGCGATCAGCTCTGCCCTGCCGGCGAGACGGAATTTGCCAAAGACAGAACCTTCGGCTATGCCAGTTCCAATCTATGCGAATGGGTGGCTGAAAAAAGCCGAGGCGCGTACCCGGCGTCGGGCGTTTGTTGCATTACGCTGGAAGAACTGCGCGCCTGTGATTATGACGGAATCTGCACTAAGCTGATGCAGGTGCAGCAATTTGGAAAGATCATTGTGAACGCCATCGCCTACGAGGATGTCAAATCGTTTACCATCGCGCTTCTCCGGGCCATGAAGCGAGGAAAAAATTATCTGTTCCGCACGGCTGCCGCCCTGCCCAAAATTATCGGTTGCATCACCGATCGTGGGCTGCTGAGCAGGGACGAGCTTGTCAACACCGCTAATACCAACGGCGGCGTGATCATTGTGGGCAGCCATGTAAGCAAGACCACACGCCAGCTTGAGATGCTGCGTAAGCTTGACTGCGTAAGGTTTATCGAGTTTAATCAGCATCTGGTAGCGGACGGCAGCGCCTTCCACGCCGAATTGGATAGGGTCGTATCCGAAACCGATAACGCCGTTGCTTCCGGCACGACGGTAGCCGTCTACACGCGGCGTGAGCGCTTTGACCTGAACAATGGCAATAAAGAGGACGAACTGCGCATGGCAATCAAAATTTCCAACGCTGTAACCAGCATCATTGCCCGCTTGAAAGTGCGACCGAACTTCATCATCGCTAAAGGTGGCATCACCTCCAGCGACGTGGGAACGAAAGCCCTTCGCGTTAAAAAGGCACTGGTGCTTGGACAAATCCTGAAAGGAATACCCGTATGGCTTACCGGCCCCGAAAGCCGCTTCCCGGATATGCCTTATGTCATTTTTCCCGGCAACGTCGGCAACGACGACGCGCTTTACGACGCAGTAACCATCATGCAACCGGAAAGGAATGGATTAAATTGAGACTGATCGGAAAATACGCCGTCGTCACCGGCGCCGCACAGGGAATTGGGGAAGCGATTGCTAAAAGGCTGGTGGAAGAAGGCGCCTCCGGTGTTGCGTTAATCGACATCAGCCCTGAGCACGCTAAAGAAGCAGCGTCAAGGATGGATGACAGCGGAAAAATCGCTTTTGGCTTTGGCTGTGATGTTTCCAATCAGGAAAGAGTCGGCGAAGTCTTTGCGGAAATCACCCAAAAATTCGGCAGGATTGATATCCTGGTCAACAACGCCGGAATCACCCGGGACGCTATGTTCCACAAGATGACCGACGCTCAATGGCAAAGCGTAATAAACGTCAACCTGAACGGTGTTTACAACTGCTGCCAGGAGATCATCTGCGGTATGCGCGAGCGCAAATATGGCAAGATTGTCAACCTCGCCTCCGTTTCCGCCTTCGGAAACATGGGGCAAACCAATTATGGCGCTGCTAAGGCTGCCGTCATCGGCTTTACCAAATGTCTTGCCCAGGAAAGCGCCAGAAAATGCATCACAGTCAACGCCATCGCGCCAAGCTATGTGGATACCGAAATGCTTCGTCAGGTTCCAGACGAGGTGATGCAACGCTTTTTGAGCGCTATTCCCGCAGGAAGGCTGGCAGCGCCGTCAGAAATTGCCTCGGTAGCCGCATTTCTTGCCTCGGACGACAGCAGCTTCGTTACCGGCGAGTGCATCGTCGTTTCCGGTGGCTCTTATATGTAATTGGAGCACCAGCGATGATTCAGCGTTCAAAGAAAATGCTGTGCAAGGCACGCGAGGGTCACGATGCGGTGGGCCAATTCAATGTCAATAACCTCATCTGGTGCAATTATATATTGTATTATTGTCTAGTGGATGTCCCCCGAAAAGTGGTCCAGTTTCAATGAGAAAAATCAAGGTCAATAGTGCCCATAAGCCGCATGATTTCTGGCAAAGTCGGCTGGCGGCAGGTATGTTAGTGCGCTATGCGGACGGTACTCATTGTAATCATTTCGCCATCTTTCCAGCTTTTCCTTCGCATCGTCCAGGGACATGAACCAGTTTGTGTTCAGGCATTCTTCCCGAAGGCTGCTGTTGTATCTGTGGTATTCCATTCATTGCTTACAATGGTGACCTCCTCCTTACCAAGGGGCTGGGAAAGCAAAACCGCACATTAAAAAGTGAAGACCTTATACCTTTTTTGACTACAAAAATGGCGTATTGGGCTTATACCTGTGGTATTCCAAGGTCATCAATGTGAAACAGGTGTATCGTGGCTATGTTCTGGCCTCCATAAGTTAGATAAAAGCCAAGATTCACAATCTCATATTGTTTCTTCTTCCTTTTTCCACGCTTCGTTTGGAAATTTATTCATATCCTTCATCTTGGACAACCTTTTCGGGAAGCAGGTCATATCTTATCTGTTACTTGCCTCTTAAAATGATTCGTTTTTTATATATGGTTCAAACCTCGTACTATCGGTTTTAAGCCGCATTTCCTTCTTTCTGCGTGGGGGTTGACCTTAAATTGGTCTATATGGATTGAGCCGGTATACTGGTGCAAATTCGAATGAACCAAGCGCTCGTCTATGGTATCATGAGGTTAGAGAGACCTATGATAAACTCCGTGCAGTGCTCTGTGGGTGGGATGGAGCTTCGGCGGCTGAAAAACGAGTTCGGCAATGAGATTGTTTTGGGGGGCGGCGGGGTCAACACGCAGGCGATGTTGCCTTTCGGCACACCCGATGAGGTCTACCGTGAGGTTAAGGAGCGGTGTGAAATCTTTGGGCAGGATGGTGGTTTTGTTTTCCAGGTCATCCATAACATTGTGGACAACGTTCCCATGGAGAATATGTTGGCCACGAAGTAAGCCTTTTAAATGTCCAAACGGGGCGTTTAAGTTCGCACCTTTTCAATACAGGCCAACAATTGCTGGCCTGTAGGTCTATCATACGGTTACAAAAATTGGCGGTTGACAACCCAAATCATACCCCCTATCATGAATAGAGAATCATTCACCCGCTTGACTTGTTTACTGTGGCTTGCAGGATAGGATGGCCGTATATGCCCAATCTCTTGTTGTGGCGCTTTGGTTTACCCACGCAGGCTTGCGCAACAGCCACTTTCCCCCGCAGGTGTGGCATATTCCGATCCAGCCGCACCGACCCATTAACAGATTTGAAAATGACAATCGGTAAGGAGAATGAAAGATGACGCCCAAAGAAAGACTTTTTGCCCGCATAGCAGGGAAACCGGTGGATAAAGTGCCTAACCTAACCATTGTGATGCTTTTCGCCGCCAAATACGCCGGCGTACCCTATGGTCAATTCTGCTCGGACTACCGGGCACTAGTAGCTGCCCAAACCAAAACCGCCAAGGATTTTGGTATCGACATTCTTTCCAGTATGTCCGACCCTTATCGGGAATGCTTCGATTACGGTGCTGCCATTCGCTATCAAGAGGATGATCTGCCTATTTGCGAAAAGCCGTTGCTGTTGGAAGCAGGCGATTACAAAAAACTGAAGGCATGGGATCCCCTGCAATCAGTGCGGACGTTGGATCATATCCGGGCGATTGAGCTTTTCAAGCAAAACGACGGCGACGAATACCCCATCCTCGGTTGGATTGAAGGGGCTTGGGCGGAATTTTGCGATTTGACCACTGTAAGCGAAGGTATGATGATGCTTTTTGACGAGCCTGATGTGTTGGCCGAGGCCTTGGCATTCCTGGCGCAACAGGAGATCCGCTGTGCGCAGGCACAGTTGAGCGCGGGGGCGGATATCATTGGCATTGGGGACGCCGTTGCTTCGCTGATCAACGTGGAGCAGTATCGCAAGATGGTTATGCCCTATGAAAAGAAGATGATCGATGCGATCCATCTGGCAGGCGGCAAGGTGAAGCTGCATATCTGCGGCAATATCAACCATCTCTTGCCGGATATGGTCAACTTGGGCGCGGACATCGTGGATATCGACTACATGGTGGATTTTGATATGGCTATGGAGATGGGTCGCGGCAAGTGTTCCATCTGCGGGCACATCAACCCCGTGGGCACTATTTTGCAGGGTTCCGTAGCGGACGTGGAGGAAATGACACGCTTTTGCCTGTCCCACGGTACGGCCACATCCCTCATTAGCAGTGGTTGCGAAGTGCCCAAAATGACCCCCGTGGAAAATGTTATGGCGATTGACAGAGTGCTGCGTACCTATTCCACGAATGAGTAGTACATGCTTTCATCCTCTTGCCATTCCGTCCTCATTGCGTTATGATCAGTTCCTAATAACCAACAGGAGGACAGATAGATTATGACGGATAAACATGCGACCATCGAAGAAATGACCGAGGCGGCTACTCAAAAGGAAAAGCGCGACCGGAAGAACTGGGTTACATTCGTGGAGAGCGATGCGGTCAACTTCCTGACGCTTAATGACATCGGGAAAATGACCCTGGACGATGGCGAGGGCAATAAGGCCAAACTGACGCGCCGCAAGGATGGCTCCGTGTATGTTGAATGTACATCCAGTAATGTGCTTTGAGGAGAGTGGAGGCTCGGGCACAGAATTGTTGTTACGCTTTGCTGCATAGATCCCTAGGTGTCCCGAATAATCAGAGTTTTTGTAGTTTGCAAAGGTAAGCGGTCACTCACGATTCCGCATCGGCCAATCCACAGTGATTGACCGATGTGGCTGTGCTACAACAACAACAGTTTCCTAAAAAGCATCACGATGGAAGTTTCTATGCATTCAAGAGAAATCAAAAAGCTTTCAGAAGAATGGATGACACATGGATGCAATCTCCTAGTGGTGCTAATAAATATACTAAAGAGTTAACGGTTAAAGTGCCGGTAAAACGCTTCCGACTTTACTTCTTGAACTATTTACAAATGTGGGTTCAGTCAGGCGGTGAGCTATGCACGCTCTCGGAGATACTCGGCCATACAAACGTGGCTTTCACCATGCAGCGGTATGTTCACGGCGATACAGCCGCCAAGCGTCGCGGTATGGAGGCAATGGCAAGCTTGATCCGAAAATAAAACCCACCACGGTAGGTTGGTTTTCCCCGCCATTATGGTCCTTTTGAGGAATATGAGGGGGCATACGAGGAGCACGTTTTTGCTGTGTAGAATAGGTTTCTTGACTTTGAGGGATATGAGGGGGTTTTTCAGGAAAAGAATATTCACGGGTAATAAATCGCTGTTTCCCCTCGTCAAGAAACTAGGTTGCTGTCAAATCTGCTGTCAAAGGTAAAATTACTATTATGTTTTTATAACAAGAAAAATCCTCAAACCTTTATGGTTTGAGGATTTCGCTATGGAGCTGATGCCCGGATTCGAACCGGGGACCTCATCCTTACCAAGGATGCGCTCTACCGACTGAGCTACATCAGCATAAATTTTGAGCAACGGGGATATCATACACGAACCTGGGGTAAAATGCAATACCAAACATGGGTTTTTTATGCGTTTGTTGGTGCGTATTCCTTTGGGGTTCACGTTTGTTGTCGGGTATCTTTTACTGGATGTCCCAGTACATTGGCACACGCGTTGCGGGATTCTGCTCGACGAGCGCCGCCCCCATCTCGGCTTCCAGCATCTGCAAAAGGGGCGCATCCCCATGCAGGGTAAAGGTATTCCTGCGCTCCGCTTTGGCATCGTTGTGCAGGTGGGTTATGGCGGTTTTTAGTAAGGTTGTGAAAACGGCGGTCATCACCAACAGCCCCAGCAAGCGCACGATCTCCAACAGAGGGATAAAAATGCTGCCAGGCGTCATGAGGGTATCCTTCGCGTAAAAGCTGGCCGCATAGACGCGTATGGCGCTATACGGCGAACGGACCATCATCCGGGGAATGATCCTGTGTAAAAGCTTGGCGAGCGCGGAATTGACATCATATATTATATACCCAATCAGCCACAGAGCAGTGCAACAAACGCCAACAGCAGCCACAGGGTCGAAAGATGAAAATGTTTCTTCATTGGACACCTTCATTTTTTGTGATTTTCAGGGCGCGCATCGGCAGGCGCAGGCGCTGCAGCCCCAGCGCGGCGGCAATGACAAACAGCGGCGCGTAGAGGAAAAGATACCGCGGCCACGCCTCGAACAGCAGCAGATAAGCCGTCACGCCAAGCAATGTCAGCCCCAGCGACGCGGTAACCGCCTCTCGCCTGCCTTTGCCCCAAAACGCCGCCGCGCACAAAAGCAGGATCGCAAACCACACTCCTTGCATCAGCATTGCGATGAGAACGCCGGCGTTGCTGTTTTTATCGTAAAGCGTGCGCAAAAAGACGCTCGCCGCGTCGCTTCGCGCGGGCCGCTCCAGCACAAGATAGCTGGTGTTGGCCGCGAGCGTACCGTCCGAGTACGCCTTATACAGCTTAATGGCGAAAAACCGCAGGTTGCCTGCCACTCCTCGCGCCGTAAATCGCCGCCATGCCTCCTGAAGGTTCGCCGAGCGCCGCTCCTGAAGCGTCGGGTAAGAAAGCGAGAAGACGTTGTCCTCATCGGAATGCCCGCCATAGGTCTCGTCGTTCATGCCCAGCATGAGGTAATGCGTCTCACACAGTTGGCCCTGCGGCTGCGCGGAGCCGGCGAGCACGGTATTGGCGGCGTTTTGCAACAATTTCCCCGGCACCGCGCCCAGCACGATTGCGGCCAGAATGGCACCCGCGCTGCGCCAGCGCCGGCGATTCATGCCGGAAAGCGGAAACAGCCGCAATGCCGAAATCAGCATCAGCGCGATTCCCACAATCATCACCGTGGGCTTGACGGCAGCGCCAAGGAAGCATAGCAGGGAGATCAGCAGCCATTTGGGAAAGGCGCGCAGGCGGGACAGAAAAACGTAAAGAGCCAGTACCGGAAAGAGGACAGAAAACGTGTCAGTGTAGGGAACGGTGACCGTGAGCGAAAACGCAATCCACACCGTACACAGCAAAAGCGCTCCCAACCGCGCCAAACGGCTTCCCGTAAGGCGGATTACGCAAAGCACGCAAAACAGGCAGGCAAGGTTGGTAAGCAAGGCACTTACATACGGCAATACCGCGTAGGGCACGGCCAGCCCCAGGCGCGTGGCCGCCCACAACGGAACGGTTAAAAGCAGGGTGATGACGGAGTTGTTGGGGCACAGGGCGAAATAAGTGCTGTCAAACGCCTCTCCCCGGACGAGTCTACCGGCGGTTTCGTACACGCTTTGCACATCCCAGCCGGCATAGAACCACAGGCTTCGGGTAACCAGCATCTGCGCCGCAAGCAGGAACAGAAAATACACCGCTAAAAGCCAACCCCAGCGCAAAGGGCGGCGTGCCCTGCCGGTGAAAAAGCGCCTCACCCATGCCGTAAGCGACAGCAGCGCCAACACAGCCAGCAGAATCGCCCAGTTCGGCCATACATACGTCCTTGGATATGCGAAAGCGAACGCCGATTGTCCCAGCGCCACCACGGCGAGGGTCAGCAGGAACAGCAAGCCTGCCAGGGTGGAGAAAACCGCGTTTCCCCTGCCGGCTACTCCGCGCGCCTCCGCTTTCACAGACAACACCCTTTCTTTTTCAATCCAGCCCGCGCCCGAGGCTTAGAAAAACGTATGATGTTGTGATTCTCTGCGCGGGTTTCCAACCCCTTTGCGCTGGAGGCAGAAACAACAAAAGACGGCGAAAGCACATCGCCGTCTTTTGCTGTTAAATATATGTGTTCAGCACACTTCCAAAACGAAGCGCAGGCGCATCGGCAGCGACGCGGGCAGCCGGTAATGCGCAAGCACCGGCGCGCCCCAGCTGTTATCCCCGCCAACGCCGCAGCGCGCGGAAGCCACATCCAAAAAGGTGTACGCTGGCGCAGGCAGTTCCTGCCGGTGCAGGGCGGAGGTCAGGGTCGCCTGGCTATAGGGCAGCACGGAGATCTGCAGGGGCGCATCCACCATGGAGATGCGCAGCGTGCGGCCCTCGCCGTCGGCTGCCGTCAGCCAGCGCACGCCCGTGCGGTTGCCGCAAGCCTGCGGTTTCAGGTAGGGCGTCAGGTTTTCGTCCGCTGTGGTTTCGTAATATCCAAGCGTCGCGCCGGCTTTGCGGTCGGTTTCGTTTTCCCAGGGGCCCATGCCATAATAGCGCACATGGCGCATCTCGCGCGGCAGACGGAAGCTTAGCCCCATGGCCGCCAGTTCGGGCAGGTTATCGCCGCCGGTCAGCGTCGCTTCCACAAGGACGCGATTCGCCGAGAGCATTTCGTAGGCGACTTCCATTTCCGCGTCAGTCAGGGAGGGCAACCGGAAACGATATTTTACGGTCAGGCGGCCGCCTTCGGTTTCCCCGCCTGTAGCTTCGCCCACGGCCAACTCGCTGAATGCACGCCAAAGGGCGGTCTGTTGTGCGAAATGATTGCCCGCGTCGTTATCCGTCGTAGCGCGGTACAGGCTCGGCCGCGGTGCGAAGTTCAGCAGCGGCAGCTGTCCCCGGCGGCCGAAGGAAACCAATCCCCCTTCGATCAGGCTGAACAGCGCCTCGGTCTCACCGCCGCGCGTGCCCACGTTCTGTCCACCCATCGCGATGCGATAGGGCACGATCGGGCTCACAGGCGGCAAAGCCGCCTGTGGCTCACCCGCCAGCACTGCCTGGCCGTGCATCAACGCGTACCCGGCCTCAGCCCAGAGCGTAACGGCTTTCAGCCGCAGCTCGCAGGTCAGCGCGTATTCGCCGGGCGCAGGCATGGCCGGTATCGGCAGGGGGAAGAAACGGCTTTCTCCCGGCGGCACCGTGACGTTTTCCAGCGTGCCCTGGGCAACGTTTTCGCCGTTTTGCAAAAGCATCCATGTGAGGCGATAACCCCGCAGATCGTCGAACAGATGCCGGTTCTCCAGTATCACGCCTTGCGCTTCGGGGCGGATGTGCACGTTTTGATAAAGGTATTTGACCTCCATCAGTTTCGGTGTGGGGGTACGATCCGCGAACGCCAACCCGTTGCCGCAGAAATTACGGTCGTTGGGCTGATCGAAGAAGTCGCCGCCAAAGGCCAGCCCCCGCTGACCGCCGGGCAAAGGCGCGTCAATCGCCTGATCGATCCAATCCCAGATGAAGCCGCCCTGGTACTGCCGGCAGCGATCCTCCAGCGCCAAATATTCGCTCAGCCCGCCGCAGCTGTTGCCCATGGCGTGGGAGTATTCACACAGAAGAAAAGGCTTGTCGGTATGGGTTTCCAGCCACGCAGCCACGTTGGCCGCGGGCGGGTACATACGGCTTTCCACGTCGCTGGTCTGGTTGTATCGGCGGTCGTTGAAAACGCCTTCGTAGTGCACGGGCCGGCTGGCATCGCGATGACGGAAGAATTCCGACATCGCATAAATCACCTTGCCGCCGAAACTTTCGTTGCCGCAGCTCCATAGGAGCACAGAGGGATGGTTTTTATCCCTTTCCAGCATGGATCCGGCGCGATCCAGGCATGCCCCAAGCCATTCCTCGTGATCTCCGGGCAGGGCGGTTTCCGGTGTCAGCTTATTCAATTTCGACCAGGTGCCGTGGGTTTCCAAATTGGTTTCGTCTATCAGGTAGATGCCGTAGCGGTCGCAAAGCCGGTACCAGAGGCTTTGGTTGGGGTAATGGCTGGTACGCACGGCGTTGATGTTGTTTTTTTTCATCATTCGCACGTCCCACAGCATATCCGCCTCGCTCAGCGCGCGCCCCGCGTGGCAGCCGAACTCGTGCCGATCGACTCCGTGCAGAAGGATACGTTTGCCGTTTAGGAGCATCAGGCCGTTACGGATTTCAAAGCGGCGGAAACCCAGCTCCGTCTGCGCAACCTCCCTCTCCGCGCCCGAAGCATCATGAAGAGTCAGGCGCAGCGTGTACAGGTTGGGTTGTTCGGCGCTCCACAGGCGTGGCGCCGTGACCTTGCGGGTAAAGCGGAGCCGTTCCTCGGCAGGCAAAGAGAAGCGCTCGACGCTTTTGCCATCGCCATCCAAAAGCTCCGCTGTGAGCGTTACGGGCTCCCGCGGCAGCGTAAGGACGGCCTCCACCGAAAGCTCGCCGGTCAGCAGATCTTCCGCGGGCACAGCATGCACAAAAAGGTCTTCCACATGCGCGCGAGGTTCCGCCCGCAGCTCCGCCTCGCGGAAAATGCCTGAAAAACGCCAAAAATCCTGATCTTCCAGCCACGAACCGGAGCAGAAGCGGAATACCTCGACCGCCAGACGGTTACGCCCCGGAACGAGCGCCGCGCTCGCGTCGAAGCGCGAGGGGGTAAAGCTGTCCTCCGCGTAGCCCAGCAGCACGCCGTTGACCCAGACGAAACAGGCGCTTTCCACGCCGTTGAACGTTAGCGTAACGCGCTTGTCCGCCCACGAGGCGGGCACCTCAAATTCCGTCACATAGCTGCCCACGGGGTTATCTTCCGCCGGGATCTGCGGCGGCGTAAGCGCGTCGCGCCCATCCCACGGATATTGGGTATTGATGTACTGCGGTTTTCCGTAACCTTGCAGCTGTATATGGCCGGGAACGTCGATCTCCGCCCAGCCGGCGCAATCGTATCCCGGTTGCTCAAAGCCGACAGGGCGCGCTTGCGGCGTTTGCGCGTAATGGAATTTCCAGCGCCCGTTCAGGCTCCTGCGTAGGCTGCTGCACCCGCAGGCAGCTTCTGCCGCGCCTGCGTACGTATCATGGTCGGATACCGCGGGCAGCCGGCCCACGGCGAAAACTTCCGGATCACACAGATAACCAAGGTCGTAGGAAATGCGTTGCATATGCTGCTCCTTAATCACGTGGTGGTTTTACACTCTTATTCAGCCGGGCAACGGGCGCCCTGACAGCCGTCGCGCTTCCGTATACGTTATTATACCGGATGAGACAGGGGAAGTACAATACATTGCTCAGATATTTTTAACCGGTTACAAACCGAAATTACAGGACTACACTCCTAATACGCATCTGTACACGCGGTATTGTGGCGATGTTCCAGCCATTTCCATCCCCCGTGCGTCGCAAATTGCCCATTGGAAATGTAACCGCTTGCCAGAAAGGCCGCGATAAGGTATACTGCTTTCCGGAGTGGTGATGTATGGCCGTTCAAAAAGAGATAACCATTTACGACATCGCCAGGGAGGCGGGCGTATCCACGGCGACCGTGTCGCGCATCCTCAGTAACACCACGGGCGTCAAGCAGGATAAGCGCAATCGCGTTCAGGCGATTGTGGATAAATACAACTTCAAGCCCAGCGCCATCGCGCGGGGTCTGAGCGAAACGCGCAGCAAGGTGATCGGCATGCTATGCCCGGACGTGCGTAACGCTTATTACGCCAATATTTTTATGGAGTGCGAGCGGCTGGCGTTCGAGAAGGATTATACGCTGGTGCTCAACAACACCTTCACCAGGGAATCACTGGAAGTCGCATTTATCGAAAAGCTGATCGAGCAGCGCGTGGAAAGCCTGATCGTCTGCGGTGGCCTGGCGGACTGGCGGCCGCTGCCGCCGCGCTACCGCGAAACCCTTTCGCGCTTCGCCAAACGCATCCCCGTGGTGATCGCGGGCAAATGCGACATGGAGAACTGTTACCAGGTCTGCCTCAACCATGCCGAGGGGATGCGCTTGGCGGTGAAGCACCTGGCGACGCTGGGACATAAGCGTATCGCGTTTTTGCACGGCTATTCCTTTATCTATCAAACGCAGGATAAACTGGCCGCTTTCCGCCTGACCATGGAGGAGGAAAACCTGCCGACACGCGATGAATACATCGTGGACGCAGGTGAATTTAACGAGCAGAGCGGCCTGATGGGTATGAAACGGCTGCTCAGCCTCACAGAGCCCCCCACCGCCGTAATCGCCACCAACGACCTGATGGCGGCCGGCGCGCTGCAGGCGATCCTGCGACTGGGCTATGCCGTACCTAACGATATTTCCATCGTCGGTTTTGACGATTCGCTGATTACCGACCTGACCGAGCCCCACATCAGCAGTGTGCATTACGATTATGCTCTGTACGGCAAAATGTTAATCGATACGGCGCTTTTAGCGATTGACGGGCAGGAATGCGAGCGCTTTACCATGCTCCCCACCAGCCTGACGGTGAAAGAATCCTGTCGAAAAATCGAGGCTTGACATATCCACTGTTCCTGTGCTATGATCCAAATATGAAACGGGTTACATATTTTTTCCGACCGTCGTCCGCAGCATGAAGCTGGATGTTATGGTATCCTCTTCTCCATATGCTACCTGCTTTTGGGAGTTAAAGACGCAAGAAAATGACCGATAAAGTGGACGACGGAAAACTTGTTTTAATTCTTTCCCATAAATGTAACCGGTTACTTTTTATGAGGGAGGCGATACCGTGCAATTAAATCCGGGAGCCACGAAAACGAATGTTGGTTTTCAGCCGCGATCGCTGCACAAGGAAACGCTCGGACATAAGATCTACAGATGCCGCGTTTTGATTTTCATGTGTCTGCCGGCAATACTGTTC
Organism: Eubacteriales bacterium; assembly: GCA_021371895.1. GTDB lineage: Bacteria > Bacillota > Clostridia > Christensenellales > Aristaeellaceae > CAXXOK01. Next base: position 14,225 of record JAJFVI010000298.1, read on the forward strand.
TTTTTCCTGTTCAGTTACCTTCCCATGCCGGGGACATATATCGCGTTTACCAAATTTAACTACAACAAGGGCATCTTTGCTAGTCCTTTCGTCGGGTGGAAGAATTTCGCCTTCCTCTTCACCTCCGGGCAGCTCGCGCTGCTGCTGCGCAACACGGTATTGTACAATCTGGTGTTTATCCTGCTTGGCAATTTTCTGCAAGTCACCTTCGCCATATTGCTCAACGAAGTGATGAGCAAGTGGTTTAAAAAGACCGCGCAGTCCATGATGTTCCTGCCCTTCTTTATCAGCGAAGTGCTGGTAAGCCTGCTGGTGTACAATCTTATCAATTACGATTACGGCTTCATTTCCTCCGTGGTACGCGCTGGAGGCGGGGTGATGCCCAAATACTATTCCATGCCAGGCGCATGGCCCTACATCATCGTACTGGTGACCATCTGGAAAGGCACGGGATATGGTACGGTGATCTATTTCGCAGCCATCACCGGCATTGATACCTCCATGCTGGAGGCGGCCAAGGTGGACGGGGCCAACGGCTTTCAGCGCATTCGCTACATTATCCTGCCTTGCCTGAAGCCCACCGTGGTCATCCTCCTGCTCTTTGCGATGGGCGGCATCGTACGCGGTAATTTCGGCCTGTTCTATAATCTGGTGGGCAATAACTCGCTCCTTTTCAATACAACAGACATCATCGAAACCTACGTATATCGTGCGCTGATGAACAACTTTAACTTCTCCCAGGGCAGCGCTGTGGGGTTGTTCCAGTCGGTTGTAGGTTTCGCCATCGTAATGGTCGCCAACGGGATCGTCCGGCATATTGAGCCTGAATACTCGTTGTTTTAGCAGGAAGGAGACAGCCATGACCGATAAACAAACAACAAGACCTATCATTATGCACCCAACGAAGGTGAAAATCGATACGGCCGACCGCCTGATTCGCGGATTTACCTATCTCTTCGTCAGTATCTTCGCCGTGGCGTGCATCATCCCGTTTTGGATGATTATCGCGTCCTCCTTTTCCACGGAGGCCGCCATCCGCCGCACCGGATTCACCCTGTGGCCCACTGATTTTTCCACCTATTCCTACTG
>JAJFVI010000304.1 GCA_021371895.1 Eubacteriales bacterium
CCCGTAAGCACGCGAACTTTCCAGAAGCAACATCCATTCGCATAATTTTACATAAAATCACGCTCGTGTGCGTTGACACCCCTTTTTTCAGAATGTTATACTGAACCAACATGCGAAGCCGCTGTTTTTTTCGTGTGCATAGACGATACAGAATTGACAGACTGGGAGGATATTATCGTGAAAAAAATCATCGGCATCATCCTGGTACTCCTATTGTTTTCGTCCGTCGCTCTGCCCGCGATTGCAGCGGAAAACACCTACACCCTGCCGCTGGAAGGCACCGTGCTGCAAAACATAGCGGATCGCAAGATTAAGAATCTAACGCCCGCCGACCGTAACCCCATCATTGCGGGCGAAAGCCCCACCACAGGCTTGGAGTGGAGCGGCGTGTACCTTCCCATGCTGGTGCAGATCAGCAATCCGCAGGGATCGGTAAAGTATAACGGGACGACCATCAAATCCGCCGGCGTGGGCAACCGCGCGCCCTGGGGCGGCCAGTACGCGGATATCGTTTACGAGGGTATCCTCTACCGCACCGGCGAAACCCGTATCTCCTTCCTTTTCAGCGACAGTCTGGATGAAGGCTTTCCCACTTCCGTAGGCCCCGTCCGCTCGGCACGCATCGGGCACGTACTGCTGCGCGAGGAGTGGCAGAGCGGCTTAATCTATGCCGGCGGCCCGCGCGAGGATGAAAACAACATCGCCACGATGTTTAAGGAGCTGGGCGCCAGCGACAAGGGCGTGTTGTTTGATCTGCTCACCAACAAGTGGAACGATTACCGCCAGCGCGTAAAGGGCCTGAAAAACCCCGATAACGTGGATGTAAACGTGGTGGGCCTGCGCGATACCATCCCCACCAACTACGCCGCCAGCGCACACGCGTTCCTGTTCACCGATACCAGCCCTTACGTGGACGGATATGACCTGGCCTACAACATCAACCTGGATTGGGGCCACGAAAAGTGGACTTCCCACTTTGTATACGACGAGAACGAGAACCTCTATTACCGCTATTCCGGGGACGCGCCGTACATGACGTACCTGAGCGCAACGGAAGCCGGCAGCGTTAACGATGAAAACTCAATCTGGATGAGCTTCTCCAACGTGGTCATCCAGCGCGTGGGGTACGAATACACCAACAACAGCAAGATCATGCCGGTCATGCAAAGCGTGGGCAAGGGTAACGCGGATATCTTCATCGGCGGCCGCTACATTCCCGGCTATTGGGTGCGCGAGTCCGTGGAAGACCCCACTGTGTACTACGACGATCAGGGCAACGAGCTGCAGTTCACCCGCGGCAAGACCTTCATCGCCGATTTCCCGCCGGAGAGCCTGCTTACTTTTACCGGTATGGAATAAGCCTGTAATGCATACAAAAAGGGGACGGCAAACGCCGTTCCTTTTTCGTATGGCACTTATGCGGTACGTAAAATGCCGCGCCCCCCTTTCGGTTGGCGCGGCGATTACGTGTGCAGTTACTTGGTCATCTCAAACGCTCCCATGGGGCAATATTGGATGCATTTGCCGCAGGAGATGCACTTTTCCTCGTCGATCACCGGCAGCGAAAAGAAATGCTTTTGGGTTATCGCCTGCTTGGGGCATACGGAAATCGCTGGGCAGCGATGGTTTTGCGGGCACCTTTGGGGATTAATGATCAGTTTCATGTTTTCGTACCTCCTGCTTTTGCTGATGACCGGGGTGGCCATAAAGGTTACCGGGGATGCTTTTCTTTGCCAATCGGGAGCTATGCCGACCAATCGCAATATGTCCTCTTCAGCGCCGCGATGATCTCCGACACACGGGGATCCGTGATAGAATAGGTCACGCTCTGGCCGGCCTTGTGATCCTCTACCACGCCGTGCGCCTTAAGCAGCGCAAGGTGTTGGGAGAGCGCGGATTGCGAGATGGCGCTTACCTTTATGCC
>JAJFVI010000310.1 GCA_021371895.1 Eubacteriales bacterium
GCGGCGGAGCCGTAGCGCGGATTGAGGCTCTGGCTGAGCATCTGTGTAAAGTAAAACGCGCCCTGCTGAGATTGCTGCTCCAGCGTTTCTGTGTCCTGCGCGGCGCTCCAGTACCAGCTTTCCTCCATTGCGCCGGAGCTGGTGAGCACCTTGAAATCATCGCCCAGAAAACACACATCCTCCGGCTGCGTACGCATGCCCTTGCCGATAAACGCGCCGCTGTAGCATGCGTCCAGTAAAAGCACCTTCTTGCCGGCCACGCCGTCGAAAGCGGACTGCAGCGCCTTGGGAGAAAGGCGGCCTTCGGTAACCCCGTCGCTTAACAGCAGGGCGGCGTCCGTACCGGAAGCCGGGTCGTACTCGCCATGGGTGCTGATGTAAAGGTAATTAACGTCGTCCGCGTCCGCCGCGCCGAAGGTGGAACGGATCAGCTCCGTCAACACCTGCGTGTCGGTCACGGGGGCGGCGGGAATCATGATGGCTGCAAACGGGACGCTGCTGGCTTGCAGCGCTTCCTGCATGGCGAATACATTGTTGGTGGAGGAAGGGTAGCTGCTTGGGTGGGAAACGAAATCATCAATGCCGATGAGCAGCGCTCGGTTCACGCGCCGGCCGTCCGCTTCTCCCAATGCGATGCGGGGGGATATGAAACCCGCCGACAAGCAGCAGACCGTCAGCCACAGAGCCAGGTAGCGCCGCAAACGGTCGAACATGCTCATCCTCCCGTCGTATGGGTTTACCTTATTTTACACCCAAAACGCTCCGCACACAACTCGCACAGGCGGTGCGCCAGGTGCTACGGTGTGACCAGCCATGTATCGGGCGACGCAAACTCCCTTTGCAGAATCTCCGCTTCGATAGCCTGCTGCGTCCTGCGGTCGGCGATGCCGGTAACGGGCTGGCCGTCCATGGCTTGCTGGTAAGCGGCTACGGCGGCCTTGGTATTGCTGCCGTAGGTGCCAGTCTGATTATTTTCCGCAAGGTACCCCAGCGCGTTTAGGCGCTTTTGCAGCGTAAGCACCTTGTCCCCGCTGCAGTTCAGACGCATGGTGGTGTCCGCCACATCCTCGCAGGCGCCGAAGCCCAGCACCTGGCTGCTGCTAAGCGAATAACGGTTGCGCTGCACGCTGGAGGGGTTGTTGCCCTCGATAACGTGGATGTACACGTTGCCCTGCGCGTCGTACGCACAGTATTCCACCAGCGCGACGTGTTCGGTGTCTCCCGCCTGGTTGTAGCTGAAAAACACCAGATCACCGGGGTGGGGGATATATTCGTTTTTTGTCATCAGATGATCGCTGCCCCGGAGCCATTGGTATCCCCAGTCCGGGCAGTTGCCCTTGCGATATACGAAGCGCCCCCGCGCGATAAACCAATCCCGGCCGGTATTCTGACCGCCGTAGTTGGGGTAGACGTCGTTTAGCAGCTGATAGCCATAGCGCTGATCCGCCTGATCGACGCACCAGCAGACGAACTCCGCGCACCAGGCGGCGTTGGGGTCGCCCGCCCATTGGCCGTACTTGGTAAAGTTGTTGGAACCTTCGGTGTAACCCAGTTCCCCCACGGCGACCGACAGCAGCGCATCTACGAAAGCGGGGTGTTCCCCGGTATCGATGATCGTCTCTTCCGCGGGTGCGGCGGTTGCCACCGCCTCATCTGTAGGCGCGGGGGTTGCCGTCGTTTCCGCCATGCAGGTTGCCGCCGCACTCCAGACCATCGCTGCCGCAAGCGCAAGCGCCGTAATCCGTTTTGCGTCCATCCATACGCCTCCCCGCCTGCCGCCCATCCGCCATACCGTTCTCATCGCCCGAACGCCTCGATGCCGCGCAGCAGCTCAAACTCGCGAATATCGCGCACGGTGGTGTACATCTTGCGCGTCAGTATCGCACCGGCCCGGTAGAACAGGCAGATGAAGGGTGCGTCGTTGGCAAACTGCTGCTGGATGGCCTGCATGGTGTAAGCGTAATCGTCGCGGTTCTGGTTGGTACGCAAAGTGTTGAAAAGGCTGGTCATCTCGCTGGAAACGTAACGGCAGAAATTGCCCGAGTTCCCTTTCATGAGCATAAAGCCCGCGTCGGGAGCGACATCCATCTGAAAGGAGGCCAGTGCCATGTCAAACGAGCCGGCGGCCAGCGTTTCCTGCTCTTTCTCGTACGTGGTGGTATCTATCGTTACGCTGATCTTCAAAAGATTCAGCATATCCGCGATCATGTTGGCGGTCTCGAAGCGCACATCGTTTTCGGGGTCCTCATACACAAGCAGCCGGAGGTACAGGTGCTTCACCTTATCCTCCGCAATCACCTTATCCAGCACACCGTCGTTATCAATATCGCTCCAGCCGTCGTCAGCCAACAACTGCTGCGCCAGTTCCAGATTGTATTTAAACGTGCTTTCCTGATCGTAATACAGCCAGCTGGAGGAAGAGATGGGCGTATCCGCGTCCACGGTCATGCCCATGTAAACGTTGGTGGAGATCAGGCTGGTATCGATGGCCGCGCGGATGGCCTTGCGTACGTTGACGTCATCCAAAGGATAGGAGGTATTGTTGAGCAGCAGTGTTTCCAACTGCCGGGTGCTGTAGGTGATGGAAAGGGAATTGATGCCGCTTTTATATTGCGAGGCCGCTACCGAGCGGGTGAAAGCCGTATCCACACGGCCGTACTCGTAGGCGGTAATAAGATCCTTATTGCTGGAGTACAGCGAAATCATGATTTCCTTCACCTGGGGATGGGTCTGCCACCAGAAGTCGTTGGTTTTCAGCCATATATAATTGGCGGGCTCAAACGAGGAGATGACATACGGCCCCGTGCCCAGGGGGCTGGCCACGTCCACCTGCGAGGCGGGCACGACCGGGAACGTAAGCTCATACAGGAGGCCGTAATAAGGCCGCTTGGCCTTAACGACCACGGTACGGTCGTCGCTGGCGCTTGCGCTGGCAACAATGTAGCGGATGTTTTGGTAAAACCCGCGCGCGGCGACATCGTCGCCGTTGGCCAGCGTAAGCAGATAATTGCAGGAGGCTGCTACGTCCCCGGCGGTCAGCGGTGTGCCGTCGGAAAAAGTGACGTTTTCGCGCAGCGTGAACGTCCACGTTTTGCCGTCGCCCGACTCCGTCCAGTTTTCCGCAAGCAGGGGCTGGGGAAGGCCGTTGTCGTCCACTGTGACGAGGCTCTCGTACACCATGCCGTAAATCGATACGATGTCCCGCTCCTTGGGATCCAGCGGGCGAATCTCGGTGGTGCGGGTGGAATAAATGCCAACGATCAGCGAATCGTCCACGTTTTCGGCAAGTGTCGGGGAAATCGCCAAGATAACGGATGCTGCAAGCAGCAGACAAAGGATGCGTTTCATGCGTTTCCTCCAAAAAGCGAATCGGGGCTGGGCGCGCCTTAGGAAGCGGCGTTCGCGCCGGCGGCTTCCAGAGCCTGCGCGCCCCCCTCGTAATATAGGCGGCGGTAAATCGCGTAGGAGTTCATAATCCGTGTGGCATAGTTTTTAGTGGGGCCTTCGGTCATATTTTTCAGCTCAATGGTTTGGCTGTCCGCGCTGTAACGCGAATCGTTCAGCCAGTTTTCCACCGTTGTTTGCCCTGCGTGGAACGCAGCCGAAACCAGCACCGGATCACCGTGGAAGCGATTGCTGAGGTAGGCCAGATACCAGCAGGCATAGGTTACGTTCTTATCGGGATCATACATCAAATCAAAGGTATAGGTTGTTACAGCATCGATCTTCCCATGCACCCACTCGGCAGTATCCGGCATCATCTGCATCAGCCCCCGCGCGCCCACGACGCTTTCCGCGTTGGGGTTAAAGGAACTTTCATTGAATATGATGGCCGCGACGAACGCGGGGTGGAGGTTGTTGGCGTTCGCTTCCCGCTCGATCAGCTCCCGATAGAGAAACTGGTGGGAGTCCAGCAACTTAACCTGCGCCTCCGTACGGGCGGTGAGCACAGCCTCCCGCTGCCGGGTAAACGACGTTTGCAGGATGAACAGCGTTATCGCCAGCATCGCCAACAGAAAGGCGGCGATGCCCAGATAGGGGATGTTCCGTTTGCGCGGGGGCTCTTCCGCCGTTTCGTCCTCCTCTTGGGGGGCGCGCCGACGTCCGGGGCCTTCTTCCCGGATGACCTGGTAGGGGGAAGACTCTTCCGGCTGCAAAGCGTAATACGGGTTGGCACGGGGTGGCTCCGACTGCAGCGTGCCCGCTGCCGGCGGAGGCGGGTTACGCATGGTTGGCTGTCCCGGGGTATAGGTCTCGCGGGGCGGCGGGTAGTAGGCAGGGGGCGAGCTGGGCGCGGCGGAAGCTGCGGCGGCAGGGGGCCGTTGCCGCGGGGGCACAGCGTACTGCGCGCCGTGGCGGATGTGGCCGTAACCCGATAAAATGGCTGCCTGCGCTTCCTCGCTGCGCTGCCGGGCGATCAGCTCCGGCGGGTAACCCGCGTCCGCGTACGTGGCCGCACGGCTTTGCGGCTGCGTGCCGCGGAGTATCGGCCGACCCAGCGGATCCAGCGCAGGTTGCGGTTCCTGTGGCGGCGCAGCCTGCACCTGCGGCGGCCGGGGATGCTGTGGCACGGTTCTATTCTGCCTTGCGGCCTGAAGCCAGTCCGGCACTTCCTGCGTGGGGGGCACGGCATATTGCCCGCCCTCCAGCGTAAGAACCCTGTCCGGTTGCGGCGCGGATTGCGCAGGCACGACGGGCGTTTCTGTGACGCCGGGGGGCACGGGTTTTTCGCTGGGCTGCGGCGGCTGGCCGTCCCGTGCGGTGCCTGGTAGTGCCGCCGCCCGGCGCGTGCGCCGGTAGCTCGCAGACGCGGCATCACCGGAGAAGGGCGTTTCAGAGGCGGGCGCTGCCGCAGGTATTTCGCCCGCCGTATCCGGCACGGACGCCGCGGCGGCGGATGCGTACGCGCGATCAACCTCCGCCGCCGCAAGGGGCGCGGGCGAACGCGGCGCATACCCCGGCGTCTGGGCAAAGGCATTGCTGCGTTGGCGCGGGTAGGCGACCGAGGCGGCGGGCGCGGGGCCGTCCGACGCACGGGGAATGCGATAGGCGGTGGGTTTGCGGGTCTCCGTAGTTTCGAGCGCGTCGGGTTGTTGGCCCGGTTGCGGCGGATGGATGGGCAAGCCCTGGCGGTGGCGCGCGCCTTCCGCTACGGACGCGACGAAGCGGTAATCCTGCGGGGCGGAATCATCACCCTTGGCGCGGTATTTGCGGGGAACGATGGGCAGCATACGTATGCCCCTTTCCTGAATCTCTGCCTGCTATGGCGTAAAGGCGCTTGGGAAGCGGTTCAGCTTACGGGCCGCCGTGGGCCGTCCGCCAGGATTTGCTGCCACAGGCTCAGCGCCCTGCGCCGGGTGAGGGCGTAAGGCGCGTCGGTCGAAAGTACGTAATCGGCCAGGCGCTCCGTCACCTCCGCAGGGTTCTGGCTATGGATGCGGCGCAGCGCTTCCTCCCGGGTCACGTGGTCGCGCCGACATATGCGCCGGATGCGCATTTCTTCCGGCGCGGTAACGCAGACGATCGCATCGGCGAAACGATCCATGCCTGTTTCAAACAGCAGGGGCACATCCAGCAGTGCGATGGCACATCCCTCCCCGCGCAGCGATTGCAGCTTGTCTGCGATACGCTCGGCAATCATGGGGTGCATCACGGCGTTCAGGCTGGCAAGGGCCTGGGTATCTCCAAAAACCTTTGCACCCAGTTCCGCGCGGTTGAGCGCGCCATCCGCTTGGAACACAGCTTCCCCGAACGCCGCCCGGATTGCCGGGAGGGCTTCGCCGTTTGGGGCGGTCAGCGCCCGGCTGACGGCGTCGGCGTCGATCAGCGCTGCGCCCTGCGCCACAAACAGCTTCGCCACGTTCGATTTGCCTGAACCGATGCCGCCTGTGACCGCGATGACCCGCATGCCGCCGCACCTCCCCCGCCGCCTCGCGCTGTTTCATTGTGTTACGGTGTTATTTGGCCTCATACCAGCTATAACCGCGGCTGACCTCGGCTACCAGCGGCACAGCGAGGGTCACGATCTGCTCCATGGCGTGGCAAAGCAGCACGGACACCGCTTCCGCTTCGGCTTCGGGGCACTCCACCACCAGTTCGTCGTGAACCTGTAAAATCAGCTTGGCCTGATAGCCGCCCGCCAGCAGTTCCTTTTGTACGCGCACCATCGCCAGCTTGATGATGTCCGCCGCCGTGCCCTGCACGGGGGTATTCATGGCCGCGCGCTCGCCGAAGCTGCGGATGTTGCGGTTGGGGCTGCGCAGCTCGTACAGTTCCCTGCGGCGATGGAAAAGCGTCTCGGCGTAGCCCAGTTCGTACCCGCGGCGCACCGATTCGTCCATAAAAGCCTTCACCAGCGGATAGCGTTCAAAGTACGTCGTAATGAAGGCATCCGCCTCCTTGCGGGTCACACCGATGTTGCGCGCCAGTCCAAAGCCGCTGATGCCGTACACGATGCCGAAATTGACAGCCTTGGCGCTGCGGCGCATGGCGGGGGTAACGCTTTCAAACGGCACGCCGTTGACCTCCGCAGCCGTGCGGGTGTGGATGTCCTGCCCTTTCACAAACGCGTCCTGCATGGCGGGATCGCCGCTTAAATGCGCCAGAACCCTTAGCTCAATCTGGCTGTAATCGGCGTCCAGCAGCACACACCCCGCCTTGGGGATAAACGCCTTGCGAATTTCGCGGCCTTCCTCGCTGCGTACGGGGATGTTTTGCAGGTTCGGCTCCACGCTGGAAATGCGGCCTGTAACCGTCGACGTCTGATCAAAAGTGGTATGGATGCGGCCGGTAGCGTCCACCAGCCTGCTTAAACCCTCGATGTAGGTGCCGACCAATTTGCTGAGCTTGCGGTAGCGCAGCAGCGGTTCGATGGCGGGATGCTCCATCGCCTCCAGCACGCTTGCGGAAGTCGACCACGCGCCCGCCTTGCCCCGGCGCGCCGGGGAGGAGAGTTGCAGCCGTTCGAACAGCACCTCGCCCAGTTGTTTGGGGCTGTTAACGTTAAACTCAATCCCGCCGGTGAGCGCGATCACGTCCGCCCGGCAGCGCTCGATTTCCTGGGTAAACAGCGTGCCCAGCTCTTCCAGCACATTTTTGTCCACGCTGAAGCCTTCCCGCTCCATGGCGAATAGCACGCGCGTCAAAGGCATTTCCATGTCCGTCAGCAGCGAAAGCATTCCTTTGAAGTCGAGCTCTGCGCGCTGCTGTTGCGCCAGCGCGAAAATCGCGGCGGCGTCCCGAGCCGCCTGTTCAGGCGGCGCGATGGGCACAGGGGTCTTTTTACCCTTGGGCGGTGTTTCGGCGTCTTCGTTCTCCTCGGCGCTATCCGGCACAGTGGGCGCGAGGATATCCGCGAGGGCGAAGCTTTTACGTGTCGGCTCCAGCAGGTAGGCGGCGATCATCGTATCCAGCGCGATAGCCGGCTGCGGCAGGTGTTGCGTTGCCAGCCGATGGAAAAGCGTTTTCGCTCCATGTACGATCAGCGGCACGGTGGTGAACAGGGGCGTAAGCGCGGTCAAAATCTGCTCTTCGTAAAAGCCTGACAGGGTCAGATCCAACGCGATGGGTGCGTACAGGCAGCGGCCGTCCTGCATGCACAGCCCTACGGCGCTTGGGGTTATGTTGAGCGCCACAGGTGAGCCCTCCCGTGCGAGACTTTCGGCCAGCGCGGTGAGCGCCTCCACGGTGGCGAGCGCTTCCGGCTCTTTGGGTGAGGCAAAGCGCAGCGACGCGCTGCCCTCTACGGCTGTTATTGGGGCTTGATCGGTTTGCGAAGGTTGCGCGGTCTGCGGGGTAAGCTGCGCCTGCTGTTCCGGCAGGAGCGGCTTGTGCAAATCGGAAGCAAGCGTCGTCAACTGCCGGGAAAGGCGGTTGAGCTGGTATTGCTGCATCACGGGTATCCCTTTGGTCATGCCGCCCAGCCCGCACGCGGCAAAATCGAGTTGTACGGGCGCGGTGAGGCGGATGGTGCCCAGATCCTTGCTCAGCGCCGCCATGTCCCGGTTTTCCCGTATCCGTTCGCCCAGTTTGCCGGGGATCTCTTCCGCGTGGGCGAGCACGGCTTCCAGCGTGCCGTACTGGGTAATCAGCTTCAGCGCGGTTTTCTCCCCTACGCCGGGCACACCGGGGATATGATCGCTGTTATCGCCCATGAGGCCCTTCATGTCAGTTACCTGTTCGGGTGTGTAGCCGTAAATCTCCTTGACCGATTCGGGGGTCAGCAGCAGGCTTTCGGAAATGCCGGTTTTGGTCAGGATGACCTGCGTATCCCGGCTGACCAGCTGGAGGCTGTCGCGGTCGCCGGTAAGGATATAGGCGTGAACGCCCTGCTCGTTGGCCAGGCGTGCCGCGGTACCCAGCAAATCGTCCCCTTCGTACCCTTCCAATTCACACTGGGTCACGCCCATGGCGGTCAGAATCTCCCGGATGATGGGGAACTGCGGTTTTAACTCCTCGGGCATGGGTTTGCGGCCGGCTTTATATTCGTCGTACATCATATGGCGGAAGGTAGGCGCGTGCATATCGAACATCACGCACAGCGCCGCCGGGCGGTAATCGGCAATCGCCTTGAACAGCATGGCGAAAAAGCCCTGCACGGCGTTGGTGTACACGCCGCCCACGCTAAGCGGCGGCAGGGCATGAAACGCGCGATGGATAAGGCTGTGCCCGTCCACCAACAGCACGGTTTTCGGTTGTGCGGACAAACGGAATCCCTCCCTTCCGTGACAGTCATTTACCGATAAAAGTATAGCACATACGCACCGGGAATACAAAAGCCGCGCTGATGTCCTAAAAAGGCATACGGTCCCGCAAAGCGATAGAAATCAAGCTTTACGGGGCCGTAAGACCGATACGTAACAATTGGATGGCACATGCGCGCGGGATGGGTGGCCGGATCAGGGATTGTCCGCCTCCTGCGCCTTTTGCTTGTTTTCGTTCACAAGCTTGTTGAGCTCCTCCATAAAGCTGCTGACGTCCGTAAACTGCCGATATACGCTGGCAAAGCGCACGTAGGCGACCTCGTCGAGCTTTTTAAGTTCCTCCATCACCAGTTCGCCGATGCGGCGGCTGCTGAACTCGTTTTCTCCGCTGCCGTAGATGGCCTGTTCGACCTTTTCCTCAATGGCGTCGATATCCCCCATGCTCACAGGGCGCTTCTGGCAGGCGTGGATAAGGCCGTTCTTAATCTTTTCCGCACTGAAAGGCTCGCGGCGCATATCCTTTTTCACGACCATGACTACGGTTGTCTCGATTTTCTCATAGGTGGTGAAGCGCCGACCGCAACGCATACATTCCCGCCGCCTGCGGATACTCGTACCTTCATCCGTGGGTCGACTGTCAATGACGCGCGACTCCAGATAACCGCAAAACTGGCATCTCATAGGGAACCGCCTTTCCGCTTGCGCATGAACCCTTTATTATCTCTTGCCATTATAATCCATTCCTTTTCGGCTGACAATACCGCCCGTCTTTACGGTGTTGGAATAGTGGGTGTAGCCTCTACTGGACGCATGGGGAGAAGCAGCGCGCTCGTAAGGCACAGCACCAGCGGAATTTCCCGGGAGTAGAAAACGGTACCCAGCAGCAGGCAGAAAAACAGGAAAACGTACCCCAGCGCCAGATGCGCGAACGCCGGCGAGGCTTTGAGGTCCTTGCCCGCGCCCCGGCCGATGAGCCACGCGCCCAGCGCGAACGCCGCCGTGCCCAGGACCCCTATGCCGGAAAGCAGATCCAGCAGATCGCTGTGCATGCCCAGCAGCGTGTTCCCGCTCAGCATCGAGCCTACCAGCGGAGAGGCGGCGATGCCCTGAATGGACAGCTTGTATTCGGCCAGCCGGGAGCCTGCGTCCACCGCGCCGCCGGAGAGCAGGGTTGAAAGCTGGGTAAGGCTGTAGGCGGCGTTTTCAAACCCGAGGCCTGCGGCCAGCCCGCCCGCCCATTGCGACAGGGGTATGCGCAACAGCCACAGCGCGGCCAACAGCGGCACCGTGCACCACAGCGATGCGCCGACCGTGAGCTTTTTGAAAATCGTCCGGAAAAGCCCCGCCAGCAGTTCCATCGCAACGATGACCGCTGTAAAGACGATGGCGTAGGTGTACTGCGAAAGCACGATCATCGCAAGCTGCGCGATCAGGAACAGCGTGACCCCTGCGCGCTTGCGCCCGCGCGCCGTAAAGAGGCCGTAAAACGTGACCGGCAGGAGGAGGACGCTTGCGTAAATAAAGTCGTATCCGCCGATGTTGCGCAGCATCAGTTCCCGCAGGTAGCTTTCGCGCCCCGGCTCGCCGGAGCCCAGCGAGCGGGCATAAGCGTATACATGGTCACCGCGCAGCAGCCCCTGCACCAGCCAACCCAGTGTGGTGAGCGTGGTGACAACCAGCAAAAGCATCAATAGCGGCTTTACAAAGCGGTACAGCCGGGCTTCCCCACGTTCGCGCGCGTAGGCGCACCATAAAAGCGGAAACCAGAACATCCCCTGCATGGCGATGTAGCCGGTAAATTCCCCGCCGCCCCGGTGCAGAAAGAAAAACAACGCCAGCGGCAGCGCCAGGGCGAAAAAAACCCGCGGCAGGAAGCTGCGCCAGCGCCCCGGCAGCGTTTGCCCGTCCAGCAGCACGCCCACGCCGAACATGCCCACGGCCAGCGCGCCCGTTATGGCGTGCAGCGCCGCCTGTGCCATGGGGAGCAAAAGCCAGGTCATATAGAACAGCATCGAAATATTGCACAGGTCTGCCGACAGCCGGTTTTTTCGCCCAGGTTTCATGGCGGCGCCACCTTTCCCAAGCCCTTATGATGTTTCATTATACATGCAGGGCGCTTTTCCGGCAAGCGGAACGCCGAAGAACGGCCCCGGCATGTGCCCGCACAATGCCGCGACGGGCGGGAAAGCCGTATTAGCCCAACGTTTGACGCGCGCGCTTGCCTGATGTATAATTTATAATTACGGCTGGCAACCGCCATCCTCCATGCTGTTATATCGAAAGGAGCCGCCTATGAAGATCACTATCGCTTACGCCACCAAAACTGGCACGAGCGCGCAAGCCGCGCGGCAGTTGGCCGATATACTTACGGCCCGCGGGTACGAGGCCGCGGCGTATGATCTTGCCGCCGGAAAGCCGGACATGACCGCCGACGCGTTTGTGCTGGGTGGGAGCATCCGCATGGGCCGTTGGCACGGACGCGCCCGGCGCTTCGCCCGCGCGAACGAGGCCGCGCTGCTGCGTAAACCCCTCGCGCTGTTCGCCTGCCGCTGTGGCAAGGAGGATCTGCGCACGCTGTTTGCAAAGCAGATCGGTGAAAAACTGGTCGCTCACGCCGTGTTTGTGGACGGTTTCGGCGGTGATATGCTCCTGGAAAAGCAAAAGGGGCTGGATCGCTTTTTCGTGAAAATGGCGCTCAAGTCCGGGGAAAACGGAGAAATGAGCACGGGCGGCGTGGACGAACAAAACATGAACGCCTGCGCGGACGCGCTTATCCGGGCGCTGGTTCCATGAGCAAGCC
>JAJFVI010000317.1 GCA_021371895.1 Eubacteriales bacterium
TTGCAGTTGCCGGCGCAGTCCCACGCGCCTTCCACCGCGCCGAAGGTGGGGTTGTCCGGGTGGCGTTGCCAGTTATGGATGCCGTCGCGGGAGCGGGCCATGCCGTTTGCGGCGCGCATGTCCGAGTCGCTGCCCAGATACGTCATGTAATACCAGCCGTCGTGCTTCCACACATAATTGGCGGATACCTTGTACATCTCCCAATGGATGTTCCGATCCGGCGCGAAAATCGGGTTATTGATGTGTTTCTCCCAGGTGATGCCGTCCCTGCTGGTCGCGTAGCCGATGGCGTCGGCTTCGGCCATCCAGGTCGCGCCGCCGGAGTACCACATTTTGTAGATTTGCCCCTCCTCGTCCCAGATCACATGGGAGCACCACAGGGATTGCCTCTCCCACAGCTGATCCGCCGTCAGCACGGGGCGGCCGAGTTTGTTCCAATGGATGCCGTCCTCGCTGGTCGCGTAACCGATGCTGCTGATACAACTGTGGTCTGCCCAAACATGCCCGGTATACCACATATGGTACAAGCCGTCCTTTTTGATGAGAGATGGGCGGCTGACGTCATTGGTTTCCCAGTTGGAGTCAGGATCCCACGTCAGCACCACCTTGGGCAGCGTCCAATGCACGCCGTCCGGGCTGGTGGCGTAAACAATGGTGTTGGTCGGCCGCCAGGAGTACCACATTTTGTACAGTTCGTCCTCGATAATGACGTAGCAGTCAAACACCGTGCCCATCGCGCCGCCAATGAGGGGCTTGTCGCCATATTTTTCCCAACCTGCGGCAAAGCCGCAGGGAATGGGTTTGTATCCGTTATAACTCATGTTGGTACCTCCCGTCTAAAAGCGTGCTATGCAGGTGTTGACGCCGTAGTTGGGTTCGCCGTGACATTCGCCATACCCCCGCTCGTCGGGGGCGTTTTCGTCGAAGGCGAGGCTTGCGCCTGGATGCTCGATGATCCATATTGAGCGCCCCAGGCGGTTGAGGCCCGTGTACCACATCTTCACGGTATCCCCGTCCACCATCACGCTCGGCCCCCGCGCGCCCAGCCAGTCCTGCGTGCCGTCGGTCGCCGCGTACACGGGGTTGGAGGGGTGGCGTACCCAGCCGGTTACGCCATCTTTAGAGCGGGCGACGCCTATGCAGGTGATACCGTCACCGTCCACACCCATATAAAATAGATAGTACCACCCGGCCTGCCGGACGATGCAGCCGCCTTCCACCTTGGAAACCTCGAAATACCGGCCGTCCCGGTGCGTGAGGATCGGGTTTTGCCCGAACTTTTTCCACGTGATACCGTCCTTGCTGACCGCATAGCCGATGGCGTCGGCCTCGCGGATCTCGCCGGCGGAGTACCACATTTTATAGAGCTGTTCGTCCTCATCCCAGATGACGTGTGCATATGTCGTGCCACGGCCCTCCCATGCCTCCTGTGGGCGCAGGACCGGCTCGCACCAGCGTTGCCAGTTCAACCCGTCGTTGCTTTCAGCATAGCCGATGCAGGAAGCGGCGTCGGAGAATTCCGTGGGGTACATTTTCCCCGTGTACCACATCTGGTATTTTCCGCCATGTTTCACCACGCAGGGACGGCAGACCTCGTGCCCCTCCCAAGAGGAACCGGTAAGCGCGGGCAAAACGATCGTCGGGTATTCCCAGCGGAGGCCGTCTCCGCTTTCACTGTAGGCGATCAGGCGCGCGTCACCCCAGGAGAACCACATTTGATACCGGCCGTCTTCTTTGCGCACGAAGGCGTCCTGACAGCTGCGAAATCCTTTTGGAAACAGCGGCCCCTGTGCCGCCGTCCAGCCTGCGGTCGCCCCGCGTGGCTTGAATTTGTAACAAAGACTCATATAAACTCCTTTCTAACCCTGCGGAGTGCGGGTAGTGTTTCATCCTCTGTTTAAATTGTATTTTACCGGGGAGAGGAACGTCAACCTATAAAATACGGATGTATTCCATAAATGTTCGAACTTGGGCGAGAAAGTCCGACGAGCGGGCAGACGGCGAACAAAACGGATGTGCCGGCGGTAACCATATCGCCGGCACGCGGGGGTTTCCCCTGATATGAACCTAGCTGCGGTTGATGTGCTTTCGAAAATAGATATTTCGGAACATCACGGGGGTGGTACCCTCGAACTGCCGGAAAATGCGGATAAAGTACTTGGAATCGCTATACCCGACCTGCGGCGCGATGGAGGTAATGGAGTCGTGCGTGTCCAGCAGGAGCGTTTTGGCGGCTGCGATGCGCGTCTGGTTGATGAAGTGCACCAGCGATACGCCGGTCGCCTTTTTGTATACCGTGGAGAGGTAGTTGGCGTTATAGCCGAAGATCTCCGCCAATCTCGGCACGGACAGGGTGGAAAGGTAGTTGTTCCGCACGTATTCCTGAATATCCACCATGCGACAATAGGAATTGTTCTGCTTGATCTGCTGCTCGTTCTGCTGCAGGCATTCCTGGGTCAGATCCATCGCCAGCAGGCTGAGCGCGTAATCGACGATGGAGGACGAGTAGGGGTTTTGCAGCGAATAGTCCATCACCTGGCGGCATTCCAGCGTAATGCGGCTGGCGTTGGTGAAGGTGCCATGCTCGGGTAGCAGGTAGATATCCCGCTGCACGCCGCTCATGTTCAGGTTTTGCAGGTATTCCGATATCCCGGCTTCGTCCAGGAGCTGAGCATCATCGGGCGCGTAGAAATGATACCAAAAATAGGAGAGCATCCCCTCGGACTCGCGGTAGCCTCCGTGGTGGTGGCCGGGAGGCAGCAGCATGATCTGCCCTGGGTTGAGCGTGTACTGCATGCCGTCTTGGGATATGTAGAGCGTACCCTCCAACCCCACGAGCAGCACGAAGTAATCCAGGCACCGGGAAGTATGCACAAAACTGTCTCCATTGACCAGATTTCCAGAGAGGATGTATTTTAACGGGTGTTTGTTGGAGGCTTTCAGGTATAACATATGTGAAAAATGCACCTTTCATTAGTATTGTATGTTGCTCGTACCTATTATAGTATGTTAAAATTATCCCGTCAAGAAGAGTTCATATTGTCATGATTATTGATGAATCATTGTTATTGCTTGTGCATATTGGACAGTCGCGTGGGTGAAATATTGCCGATGTGGAGAAAAAGAAGCCGGCCGGGACGATTGCCCAACTCGCAGCGCAGATACCCAGATTGTAATGACGATGAGAAATGTCCACCATTTCACGGTTTTCGTCACAAAGGCCCCTCCTCTTGTTTCCTGGCGGCTGATGCCGCAAATAATATTGAAAGGGAGAATTACCACATGAAAAAATCACTGGTCGCTGTGCTCGTAACGCTTCTTTGCTGTGCTCTCATCCTTCCGGTCGGATTCGCCGAAGAGTATGGCTACGACACGAACATCATCGGCGATGGCACGCAGGAATTATCGCTGATGACCTATCAAAACTGGGACTCTGCCGCTTACTATGACAGCACCGACGGCCTATTGATCGAGAACGTCCTGGAGAAGATTACCGGCGTCAAGATCAACTGGGAATGCATCTCCTCCGATGACTTCGACACTGTCGCGCAGACACGCCTTGCTGCCGGCATGAACCTGGCTGACATTATGCGCGTTCCGACCGTGACCGGCTCCGTTACCAAGTATGCCAACGAGGGTCTGCTTCTCAATCTGAGCGACTATATCAATGAAGAAACCACCCCCAACATCCTCAAGCGCTTCGAAAATCCCTACATCGAGGCCATTTCCACCGCCCCCGACGGAAACGTGTACGCACTGCCGTATGCGGAGATCGGCACCAATGACATTATGATCAACTGGGTCGACATCCGTCAGGATTGGCTGGATCGCCTCGGCCTGTCCATGCCCACCACACTGGAAGAGTATCATAACGTACTTCTCGCCTTTAAGAATGAGGATGCCAACGGCAATGGCGACCCCAACGACGAGATTCCCCTGGGATACCAGAACAACCAGATGTTTGGCCTGTACTGCCTCAAAGGCTGCTTCGGCATGACCTACGGAACAGACATGTGGTCGGTTGACAGCGAGGGCAAAGTGCACCTGGATCTTGTGGACCCCCGCATGAAGGACCTCTATACCATGCTGCATGATTGGTACGACGAAGGCCTGCTCTACACCGAAGCGGACAACAGCGGCTATAACGATCTGCTGTCTCAGAACCGTCTGGGCGGCCAGACCCTGCTGGCGCTGGACAACGTGATGACCAACCAGGGCCTCGCCTACGACCTGGACAACAACGCTAAGTACGTCTATATCCCGCTGCTGGACAACGCCGGCTATTACAACGGCACCTCCGTGCCCGAGGAAGCAAAACAGCTCGACAAGCGTTCTAATGGCTACTGGGGTTACTTTGCGGTCACCACGGATTGCAAGGATCCCGAACTGGCGGTTCGCTGGATGGATTACGTATGGGGTTCGCAGGAGAGCGAGGACCTGCGCTACTGGGGTCTGGAAGGCGTGACCTACGACGTAGTCAACGGCGAAAAGGTCTTCCGCGACAGCATCACCAAGAGCGAAAAGGGCTCCATCAGCGAAATGCGCGCGCTGGGCGGCTGGCCGAACTTTGTGGGTTATGAAAACGGCGATGCCTTCCTGGCCATGTTCAAGGGTGCCTATCCGGAACAGGCGGAAGCCGAGTTCAAACATTATCTCCGCGACCAGGTTCCCGTGCTGATGGGTACCGACGAGGAGAACGAGATCTACACCACTTACTACAACGATTTGGAAACCTATATCAAGGAAAGCACGATCGGCTTCATCACCGGAACGAAGTCGCTGGACGATTGGGACGCGTATGTTACCACCTGCAACGACATGGGTCTTCAGCAGATACTCAGCGTCCGCCAGGCTTGGTGGGATCGTTACACCCAGTTTTAAGCATTCCGTTTCAAAACGGCTGCGGTTCCGCCTGAGCGGAACCGCAGCCGTCGGCGAAGCACGAACCAGACTCGCCCGGAACCTGGCACCACCGGGGTTCCGGGCAGTCGTTTCGATTTTCCCAAGAAAGGAACGTAAGGGACAATGGTTAATAAAATTATTACCGCCCCGATCCTGCCCCGCAAGCGCAGCTTTTATACTGATCTGATACGGGATAAGTACTTATTGCTTATGGTGCTTCCCACTGTGATAATATTTCTTGTTTATAACTATCTTCCAATGATCTGGAACCTCATCGCGTTTGAAAACTACAGCATCCGCAAGGGAATTTTTGGCAGCGCTTGGATCGGTTTGGAGAACTTTGAGAAATTCTTTTCCAGCCCGTACTGCGGTCGCGTAATCCGCAATACGTTCGTCATCAGCTTTACTGATCTGCTTTTAGGCTGGCCGGTGCCAATCGCCTTTGCGCTGCTGCTGAGCGAAATCAAAAGCATGCGCGTCAAGCGCGTGGTGCAAACCTGTTCGTATCTGCCGCACTTTATCTCCGTCGTCGTGGTGGTCGGTATGATGCACATTTTCTTCTCCTCTACCAGCGGTGTGGTCAACAAGCTCATCGTCAACATGGGCGGCGAAGCGATTCCGTTTTTCTCTACGGCCAGTTGTTTTTTGTGGCTGTACGTTTTTTCCGGCATCTGGCAGAACTTTGGTTGGGACTCCATTATCTATTTTTCGGCCATATCGGCCATCGACCCTCAGATTTACGAGGCCGCCATTGTGGACGGCGCGGGTCGCTGGCAGAAAATGTTCAAAATTACCTTACCCAGCATTGCCCCGACCATTTTCACCCTGCTGATTTTACGTATCGGCTGGCTGATGAGCGTCGGTTTTGAAAAAATTATCCTGATGTACAACGAGGCGACGTACGCGACTGCGGACGTGATTTCCACCTATGTGTACCGCGTGGGCCTGCTCAACGCGGATTTTAGCTACGGCACCGCTATCGGTCTATTTAACAGCCTCATCAGCCTCGTGCTGATTTTCGGTGCAAATTATCTTTCCCGTAAATTGACCGACACGTCCGTTTTCTAAAGGAGGATTCCAGATGAACAACGATATCCGACTGCAGCGCCATCATTATGGAAAGCTACGCACCAACAACAGGATGACCAGCAGCATCGTCATTTATTTCGTTATCATTGTGGCTGCGTTGGTGACGGTATACCCTTTTTTCTATGTGATCGTCAATTCCTTCAGCGATCCCTCGGAAGTACTCAGGCGCAATGTGTGGCTGTGGCCCATCAGGCCGACCCTGGTTGCCTACCGGGAGTTGCTGCATGAAAGCGAAGTGTTCACCGCCTATATGAACACCATCTGGTACACGGTCGTGGGCACGACGCTTAACGTGTTTTTTACGCTTCTGGCAGGCTATGCTCTGTCCATCAAGTCATTTTGCCTGCGCAAGCAGATTTCCCTGTTCGTGATCATCACCATGTTCGTATCCGGCGGCATCATTCCCACGTATATCGTCGTATGCAAAACCGGCCTGTACGATACCCGTTGGGCGCTGATCATTCCGACGCTGATTAGCGCCTACAATCTGATTATCACCCGCGCGTATATGGAGACGATCCCCTACGAGCTGACTGAATCGGGAAAGCTGGACGGCGCCAATGACTTCGGCATCCTGTTTCGGATCATTTTTCCCGTGGCCAAGCCCATCATCGCGCTTTTGGTGATCTACTACGCGGTGCAGCACTGGAACGAGTATTTCAATCCCATGATCTATTTGCAGAACCGGGCGCTAAAACCCGTGCAGCTATATCTGCGCGATATTCTGGTGGCTAACACGACTGCCGCCACACAGCAAGCCGCCACCGGAAACGCCAAGACGGTATTGTATGAGGAGTTAAAATTTACGAATATCGTCATCACGGTGCTTCCCATCACGATCATCTATCCCTTTTTCCAAAAATACTTTATTCAGGGCGTCATGATCGGGGCTGTGAAAGGCTGACGTTTGCCTCGCAGCCTGATTGATCAAGCGAACGAGGAGGAGGTTGTTTTCGTTGGGGTACTATAAGCTGATCCCAAGGGGCACAAGCAGCGGCTGGGTGAAGGACGGGAAGGATCCCCAGCTTGGCGGCCCTATCGGCACGGTGTTCGATAACTGTGTTCTCAAGGAAGGGGACACCTTCTACCAGTGGTTTTCCTGGCGGCCGGCCATGGGCATCGCGCTGACCACCAGCAAGGACGGCGTTCATTGGGAGCTTCCCCAAATGGTGATGACCCGGCAAAAGGACCTTTGGTGGGCCAGGGACGAGGTCAACCGACCCTGTGTGGTTTTCCGGGATGGCGCGTACCACATGTGGTTTATCGGCATGGTGCGGCAAAGCGATTTTGAGCACGGGTTTACCGCTATGGGCTATGCCACCTCCATGGATAAGCTTCATTGGGACATCCGTCCGGAGCCGGTGATGGTTTCGGAACTGCCGTGGGAGAAAACGTCGCTCTACTGCCCGCACGTGCTTTACGACGAGGAGCAGGCCATGTACCGCATGTGGTACTCCGGCGGGGAGCAGTACGAATGCGACGCCATCGGCTACGCTACCAGCCAGGATGGCATCCATTGGAAAAAATACGGCGGCAACCCGATCTTCACGCCCGACCCCGATCATTTCTGGGACAACTGCAAGGTGGAGGCGTGTTACGTTCTCCCGCATGACGGCTGGTTTTACATGTTCTATCTGGGTATCAGCGCCGATCGCTATCCCTCCATCGGCCTGGCGCGCTCCCGTGATGGTGTGACCGGCTGGGAGCGGCATCCCGATAATC
>JAJFVI010000343.1 GCA_021371895.1 Eubacteriales bacterium
CCCATGAGTATAATCCCGTCAGGCGGCGTTGCCATGCACTCCTTAAGCGTTTCGGTTGCCGTGCTTACCTCGCAGTTGACCATAGCCAGATCATACCCGTAATGGCGGCATTCACTCTCGATCTGGTCTATAATGGAGGCAATAAAGCCTTGGTTTTCCTCCAGTGCGATACCGTGTGTGCGGAATTTGATGATGCACAGGCGAAACCGTTTGGGTTTATTGGAACTGCGCTTCTGGCCGGGGACAACGTAATGATTCGCGTCAATTACCGCTTGTACCCGTCGCCGCGTCTCTTCGCTAACACCTTTTTTGTTGTTGATGACCAGCGAAATCGCTGCTGGAGAAACCCCCGCCAAAGTGGCAATTTCTCTGATCGTCATAGCATTACCCGTCCTATCTCAATATGATCTGCGAAAAACCTTCCATCAACAGCGCCGCCACTGCCGCACCTGGATCAAGGTATTCTCTGGATTGTTCGCCTCTTATCGCCATACGCCCGTGCTTTGCCAACATGCCTTTGGTGGCATGAAACGCATCATTGGCGGCTTGTGCTGCCTTGGGTGCCGCTACACACATGTCATCCATATTGTTCCTGAGCACCTCTACAGCGGGTGAAAGCCCATCCAAAAAGGTCTTTTCGCCCAGTTCTGCTTTGCCTCGCTTTTGGACGCCATCAAAGTAGGCTTGAAAAAACCCGGGCCACGAACGATCCTCCATCCATTCGACACCCTTGAACTCTTTTCCTGCATTCATAAGCCCGCTGGCCATCAGCGTACCCATGGTGGAGGGTACCGCCGCGCCCATCGCCTTGCCGGCCGTATAGATCAGTTTGCCGATATCGGGCTCGGTACTATCTTTGATCGCCTCGTACGCCGCGCGGAAGCCATCCGACATGGTTAGTCCCAGATCGCTGTCGCCTACCGCGCCATCCAGTTCAATCAAACGTTCTTTGTTTGCTGCCATCAGGTCTGCCCAGACGCTGAGCAGCTCCTTCACCTCTGCCATAACAACGCCCCCTTTTAGTACGCGAATTGCTGAAAGAACGGCGTGTTCGCGGGTGCAGCTAAATACTGCTTGAGTTCGTCATCCACCTTGAGCAGGGAGATGGATGCGCCCGCCATTTCCATAGAGGTGGCAATTTCGCCCACATAGGTGTGGTATACCTTGATGCCCTTTGCCCCAAGGGTTTGGTTAACACGGCGGAACATGACGTAAAGCTCCTCCAGCGGGGTTGCCCCAAGACCGTTGATCAGCACGGCGACTTCGTCCCCCTGACCATAGGGCAGATCGTTAAGGATTGGTGATAGCATTTCATCCACGATTTCATCAGCGGATTGCAGCTTGCCGCGACGCACACCCGGCTCGCCGTGGATGCCCATGCCGATTTCCATTTCATCAGCAGCAATTTCAAAGCTTGGCCGCCCCAAACGCGGCACAGTACAGCTGGAAAGCGCCACGCCCATGGTGCGTACGTTAGCACACACCTTATCCGCCACGCGCTTCACATCATCCAGATTCAGGCCGGCCGATGCCGCCGCGCCCGCGCACTTAAATACGAAGAAAATACCCGCTACGCCGCGGCGCTTGTTGGGTTCGCCCGGGGCAGGCGCCGCACCGGCTACATCCTCGCCCGCAACACAGCTAAGCACACGGATGTTTTCCTCAAAATCCGCCATTTCGGCAGCACTGTCGAAATTAAAGATATCGCCGTTATAGTTGCCGTAAATGTAGAGCACGCCCTCACCCTGATCAATATGTTTGGTAACGGCCAGCATTTGCTCGGCGCTGGGGGATTGAAACACATCGCCAATGGCGCAGCCATCCAGCATCCCTTCCCCCACATAGCCGAGGAACAGCGGCAGATGGCCTGAACCGCCGCCGGTCGAAAGGCCGACCTTGCCTGCGTGAGTACGGGCGTTAACCAGACAGTGCAGATCGTCATTCACATAGCGGAGTTCGTCGGGGTGCGCCGCATAGATGCCCTCCAGCATTTCGGGTACGAAGCGTTCGGCGGTGTTGATTATCTTTTTCATGGTGACGTTCCTTTCTCTGCGGCGCTTTCCCTTTCGCCTGTACAATGCTCCGCCGACTCGCGGAATCGAAGGAGCGCTATACGGGGTGGAGAGTTAAGGCGCACCGCCCGCCCCATGAGTGCGGGCGGTGCCAATCACTTCACTAAAGAATGCCTTTTTTAAGGATAATGCACGCATACAGCGAGCGTTCGCCGGTCGCTATACAGGCATAGGCCTTGCGTGCGCGGTCATAGAAAGCAAACCGCTCAACCTGCTCAAACCTGGCGCCTGGCTGATGTTTTTGCACAGTCGCATCGAAATCCTTCCAGATGGGAGGATCGCCGCCCATGGTGCCCGGTACAACCTGCATCAGCGTTACCGGCGCATCCACAAAGATGTCCAGCGGCATCAAGCTTAGGATCGCGTCCAGCAGTTCCACACCGCCGTGACCATCCTCGCGCATGCAACGCTGCCCCATGCTCTGTGCCGGAAAGTTTGCGTCGCCCATCACCAACTCGTCACCATGTCCCATTTCGGCCAGAATCTTTAAAAGCTCCGGCGAAAGCAGCGGAGAAATACCTTTCAGCATGGGGTACGCCTCCTTACAGCTTGGGCAGAATCAGTTCCACATCGTCGTGGGGACGCGGGATCACATGCACGCTTACCAGCTCGCCAACACGCTTGGCTGCGGCGCCGCCGGCTTCCACAGCCGCCTTGACCGCGCCTACGTCGCCGCGCACCATCACCGTAACCAGACCGCCGCCTACCAATACCTTGCCGATCAGGTGTACGTTGGCAGCCTTCACCATTGCATCTGCCGCCTCGATGGAACCGACGAGGCCCTTGGTTTCAATCATACCCAATGCTTGCTTTTCCATAGTGAGTTCTCCTTTCGAGGCGGGTTACGCCTTGATCTTGGGGGTCCTGGGGCTTACCGCCTCGGCAGCTTCTTGCGCAGCGCCGGGCAAAACAGCTTCTACATCGTCATGCGGACGCGGAATCACATGCACGCTGATCAACTCGCCGACGCGCTTAGCCGCAGCCGCGCCGGCTTCCACAGCCGCCTTGACCGCGCCTACATCACCGCGCACCATCACGGTCACCAGCCCGCCGCCTACGAGTTCTTTGCCAAGCAGATGCACGTTGGCGGCCTTAACCATCGCATCCGCCGCTTCAATTGCGCTTACCAAACCGCGGGTTTCGATCATGCCCAAAGCTTGCCTTTCCATGGTGTGTTCTCCTTTCGAGGCGGGTTACGCCTTGATCTTGGGGGTTCTGGGGCTTACCGCCTCGGCAACTTCTTGCGCAGCGCCAGGCAAAACAGCTTCTACATCGTCATGCGGACGCGGGATCACATGCACGCTGATCAACTCGCCGACGCGCTTTGCAGCAGCCGCACCGGCTTCCACAGCCGCCTTGACCGCGCCAACATCGCCGCGAACCATCACGGTCACCAGACCGCCGCCTACGAGCTCTTTGCCAAGCAAATGCACGTTGGCTGCTTTAACCATCGCATCCGCCGCCTCAATTGCACTTACCAAACCGCGGGTTTCGATCATGCCCAAAGCTTCCTGCATATTGATTCTCCTTACTGATATCAAAATCTAAAGCAATGCTTTTACCATATCCATATGGGGTGACGGGATCACAACGCTTGCGCCGATCAACCCCTTGGAATCTTCGTAAGCTTCTGCAGCCTTCACTGCGGCCTCCACCGCAGAAACCTGCCCGGTAAACACCACAAAGGATTTGCCGCCCATGCCGCGCCCCAGCCGAACCTCAATCAGTTCCACCTCCGCCGCCTTGACGGCGATATCGGCGGCGCTGATGGCGCTTGCCAGCGAGAACGTTTCGATAATGCCCAGCGCCTGCGCCTGCGTAACGGGTGTAGCGCCGGATATGGCGAGGATCACGCGCTCGTCCACATTAGGGATGACCAGACTATCCACCAGTGAGGAGGCCGCGCTTGCAACCCCGGCAGCCACCGCGGCGTTGACCGCCGCCACCTGACCGCTCACAATCACGATGTACTTGCCCGCACAGGCAGTTTGCGCGGAGCATAGATCAACCTCTGCGGTCTTTAGCATGCTATCCCCCGCGAGTACACCCAGCGGGATGCAGTTGCTTTCCACCACGCCTATCGCCATCATAGATAATCCCTCCCGCTCACTCGCCCGCCAGGACGATTGCCTGATTGTTTACCTCGACTACGGTACCGCTTATGGAGGCGTGCAATGCCGCCCCCAGCGCTTTTTCAGGTATCCTGGCGACCAGCTGACCCTTAACGACCCGATCCCCAACCCTGACTACCGGCTCGGACGCCTTGCCCACGTGTTGCGTAAGCAACAGCCGCACTTGCCTGGGCGAAACGGTCTTTGGGCTATATGGGGCAGGCAGGTCGAATGCAGCTAACCCCATACGCGCAATCATACGCTTAACTGGCACGGCTTTCAATACGATAAACGGCTCCGGTTGGATGTCCGTCTCCGGTATGGGGCGTACCCCTGCCTTGCTCAGTTCCTGCTTGAGCATCGTCATCACCACGGAAGGGGTCAGCCCCATTTCACAGGCGAAGTTGGTGCATAGCCCGCAACTGGAACAGGCGAGTACGCCCGCTGCGTTGCCCAGCAGCAGCGCGTTCCCTGTGGAAATGGCGCGCATCGCCTTGTGCGGCTCCACCGGTAAACCCATGGCGTGCCTTGGGCAAAGCTGTGTGCAGCGGTTGCACTGGCAGCAAATGGCGCGCGCAAGCCTTGCCTGCTGTTCCACGGTGATCAAGCGCCGCAGGATCATCGGGTGTGAGCGTTTGAAGATCAGCAATCCACCCGTGGTTTTGGTGATCGGCTCGTCCCAGTTTTCGCAAAGCGTTCCCATACAGGGGCCGCCTACGATCAGCGCGTATTGCTGTTCATCACCGGAAAAACCGCTAAGCGCCAGCACCTCGCGCAGGCTGACCCCTATAGGTACGGTAACCGTCATGGGATTGGGCACATCGCCGCCGATGGTCACGCTTTTAGCAGTAACGGGAATGCCGTCGGCCGCGTCCGCAATGTTGAGCGCTGTGCCGATGTTGACCACCACACAGCCCAGATCAATGGGGAGCTTGCCCGTTGGCACCACCTTGCCTGTAACCTCATAGATCACAGCCTTTTCATCGCCGGAGGGGTAGTAGCTTTCCATCAGGTGGAGGCGAAGCCTGGGTTTTCCGGCGATTGCGCCTTGCAGGGCGGCCACAGCTTCCTCATAGTGCGTTTTGGTGGCGATTACGCCTTGCTCGGCGTGCGCCGCCTCCATAGCGAGCTCCAACCCGCGTATTACCTTGGCGGCCTGCTGTTGCATGGCCACCTGATCGACCCTGAGCAGCGGTTCGCATTCCGCGCCGTTGAGGATCACGCGCTCGGCGTGAACCGCCAGCTTCACGTGGGTTGGGAAACCTGCGCCCCCCGCGCCCACAACACCCGCGTTCCGGATGGCGTCAATTACGTCCATAACCAGACTCCTTCGTATCCCGATGGCAAGCGGCGCCTATCTTCCCTTGCCCTGGTAAGCATCGGGAGGGTATCAACTGATGCGGAAATCCCCGTAAAGCACGCAACGGCGCAGTCGGGTAAAGGTGCGTGCGCTGGTGACTCCCTCACCGGTCGGCGTGGCGATGGTCATGGTGGTGTAGCCCTCGCCGCCAAACCCAAGGCCGGAATAACTGGGGGCGTTTTTAACGAAAATGGTGGTGTTCATCTTGCGCGCGGCTTTGGACATGTTATGTACGTTGGTGGAGTGAATCATCGCGGAGTGTTTGCAGTTTTGCTCCGCGCGGAATGCCTGCTCCACAGCCTCGTCAATATTGCTTACACGCACTATTGCCAGCACCGGCATGAGCATCTCGGTTATCACAAAAGGATGGTTTGCGCCTACTTCGGCAATGACCAAACGGGGGTTGCCGGTAAAATGTACGCCGGAATCCCGGAGGATGACTGCCGCATCACGCCCGACATACTTGCGGTTTATGACGTGTTTGCCCTCTTTGGGAATGAGTACGGTTTGTACCACCTTGTCGATATCCGTACCGGAGATACGGTAAGCGCCGTTACGCTCCATGGCTGCCATCAAACGATCGGCCACGGCGCCAAAAACGAACACTTCTTTTTCGGCAATGCACAGCACGTTGTTATCAAAACTCGCGCCATCCACAATATCCCTGCCGGCTTTATCAATATCGGCGGTATCGTCCACAATCACAGGTGGGTTGCCGGGGCCAGCCGCAATCACCTTTTTACCGACTTTCATGGCGATGGATACCACCGCTTCGCCGCCGGTAATGGAAAGCAGGGCGATATCCGGGTGGGTCATAATGCTCTGGCTGCTTTCCATGGTCGGTTCCTTCACGGTGGTGATCAGCGTTTCCGGCCCGCCGGCCTTCACAATGGCTTCCACCAAAATTCGCATGGCCTCCTGTGAGGCGCGCTTAGCGGCGGGGTGAGGATTAAACACCACCGAATTGCCCGCAGCGATCATGCTGATGGAATTGTTGATGATGGTGGACGTAGGGTTGGTGGATGGGGTGATGGAACCGATGACGCCAAAGGGCGCCTGCTCAATGAGCATCATGCCGTTATCGCCTGTTTTGCAATAAGTGGACAGATCCTCAATGCCAGGGGTGCGCCGCGCGACCAGCAGGTTTTTCTGGATTTTATCCGCTACGCGGCCATAGCCTGTTTCCTCGTTGGCAAGCTTGGCGAGATACTCCGCGTTTTCAATTGCGGCTTTGCGCATCGCATCAATATACTCGCCGCGCTTTTCAAGCGTTGTTTCGCTTAAAATTTCCTGCGCGCGCTTAGCGTTTTGGATGGCTTCCTCGGCGGTATCGCACAGCCAGCGGCCTGTATACCCCGCGTTTACGGAAGGGACAGGGTTGGGTGCGCTGACTTTCAGCGCGCCCGACAGGCTGCGGACGATCTCATCGGTGATCTGCCGGATATCCTGTTCAGTCAATGCCATAATCTTTGGCTCCTTATGTCAGTTCGATCCACTCGATGCCTCGGGCTGCCGCCGCGTCCCGCGCCAGCGGGGTGATGATCGCGTCGGATGCGTGCCGTATCAGCTTATGTCCGTTGCGGGCGGCGGTCAGCACATCCTCTTCGGTCACAAAGCAGTGAGGTTCGCGGGTCAGGTCAAGCAGGGTGGTTTTTATTTCGGGCGCTTTTATCGGCATGGAATCGGTGAACGCGGCGTTCGAGGGTTCGGCATTTGATAAACCCGCCCTGGGAATGTAGGTGGTAAGTAAAGATGGCGGTGGCGCGGCAGTCGCCTGTGCCAGTTTAAGCGTTGCGGTTGGGTGCATTTGCGTACTGATTGCCGCAGCGGGTTTACCAGCGCGCGGCGCACACAGCAGACGGCACAACTGACCGTCCGCGACCCCGCAGGCGTTGGCCTCATCCTTGTCGATGTGCGCTTCAAGGCTGTGCGCATCTCCGCTGCGGACGATCAGCCTTTCGAGGATGGTTGCGCGCTCACCCTCCACTTGAAGGGCAACCGCGTCGCCATCCCTGAGCCCATATCCCTCGGCTTCCGCGGGGGACATGTGCAGGTGGCGTGCCGCCACGATCACACCGTGGTTGAGGGCAATGCGTTTATCGCCGTTTGCCAGCGTACAGCCGGGGGTTCCCGCCGTTTCGCCGGACATTCGCAGCATGGGCTTGATGCCGATTTTATAGCAATCGGTATAGCTAAGTTCAATCTGCGTTTCCTTGCGCGTAGGGCCGACCACGCGGAGCGAAAGCGTCCCTTTTTCAGCTTCCAAGGTTACGCTCTCATTACAGGCATACTGCCCAGGTTGCGCAAGATCACGCATTTTGGTTAACTGATAACCCACGCCAAAGAGGCGATCCACATCTGCCGGACAAAGGTGGATGTGGCGGTTGGAGGACGAAACAGGCACAAAGCGCTCGTCTGCTCTGGCCAGCTCCGTAAGCACCACGCGGAGCACCACGCCTTGCAGCTCTTTTTCGTTCATATTACTTCTTCTGCGCTTCCTGCTTTTTGCGGAAGACTTCCTTCAGGCTTTCGGTATATGGAGGGCGGGCGATGCCGTACTCGGTAATGATGCCGGTAATCAGCTCGTGATCCGCAAAGTCGAAAGCCGGATTGTACACGTTAACGCCTGCGGGTGCCATACGCTTTTTATACCACATCTCGGTTACTTCCTCGGCGGGACGCTGCTCGATGGTGATATCCTCGCCGCGGGCTATGCTCATATCGATGGTGGAAGTCGGGCCGCAGACGTAGAAGGGGATGCCGTAGTACTTGGCAAGGATGGCCACGCCCGAGGTGCCGATTTTATTGCAGGCATCGCCGTTGGCGGCTACACGGTCACATCCGACAAAAACCGCCTGCACCCAGCCGTTTTTCATCACCTGAGAAGCCATGTTATCGCAAATGACGGTGGTATCCACACCGTCGGCGAACAGCTCAAAGGCGGAAAGGCGCGCGCCTTGCAAGAGCGGGCGGGTTTCATCGGTAAACACCTTGAAGTTCATACCGCGTTCCCGGCCCAAGTGGATAGGCGCAAGCGCCGTGCCATACTTGGAGGTTGCTAGCTGACCGGCATTGCAGTGCGTGAGGATTCCGCAGCCATCCTTAATCAGGCTCAGACCGTATTCGCCGATCTGGCGGCACATCCACACATCCTCCTCCTTGATGGCGACGCACTCCTTATGCAAAAGCTCCTTAAGCTCCGGCACGGTCTGATTGCGGTTGGCAAGCACAACCTGCTCCATGCGGTTGAGCGCCCACGAGAGGTTAACTGCGGTGGGGCGGGAGGAATCCAGATAATCCCTGGCAGCCTTAAACTGCTCGTAAAAAGCCTCATAGTCGCTGGCAACGATGCGCTTGGCGGCCAGATATACGCCGAAGGCGGCAGCTATGCCGATGGCGGGAGCGCCGCGCACCTGCAAAAGGTAGATGGCCTTCCAGATATCCTTTTGCTCTGTGAGATGCAGAAATTCCACCTCATCGGGCAGCTTGGTCTGGTTGATTATCACCAGCGCGCTTGCTGCATCGTCCAGTGCGACAGTTTCGTAGCTCATGATGTTCTTTTCGGACACGATCCTCACCCTTTGCGTGTTTTTATTGAAGGACTGCGGCAGCCCTTTTCACAGCGGCCACAAAATCTTCACCCGTCTGGAATGCGTCGCGGTTTATGATGTAATCCTTGCCGCAGAGGATGTTCAGGCGCTCCGCGTAAACGCGCTTGTCCTCATCGGGGATGGTGGTAACGTCCTTCACCTGCGCCATGCCAACTGTTCGGCGGATCAGCTCCGTACCTGCATAGGCGGCGGTATCCTCCATGATCGATGCGAGGTACCAATCCTTAAAGCCCGGGGTCTTCGCCATTCGGTCGGTCACATACTCGTCAAAACACTTGAGGAACTTTTCGCGGAAAAGGTTTAGCGTTTCGATAATAGCCTGCAGCGTCCAATCGCAGAATGCCGTATCGCCGGCCGCAATGCCGTTATCATAGGCAAAAATCAGGTTGGCGACCATATTGCCGATATCATAGCCCATGGGGCCATAGAAGGCGAACTCTGGGTCAAACACGCGGGTGCTATCCTGCTTTACAAAAATGGAGCCGGTGTGGAGATCGCCATGGATCAATGCCTGTGCGTTGTTCATAAACGCAAACTTGATCTTGGCAACTTCCAGTTGCAGCGTTTTGTCCTCGTACAGCTCGCGCTTGACAAACTCCGCGTTTGGGGGGAACACGATGTTGCGCTGGTTACAATCGTTATAGGGCTCGGTAAGAACCAAATCCTCGGTAATCTCGCACAGCTCCGGATTGATGAAACGCTTGACCATGTCCTTCTTGGCCTTGTGCTCCATTGTTACGTCGGTCGTTTTGAGCAGGGTGTTAACCATATAGGTGGAAATATCCTCCGCAAAGCGCGGGAACGTCTCATGCCGCATCAGCGCATAACGCATCAGCGCATGGTCGGAAAGGTCCTCCATCACACAGGCGCACATCACGGTATCGTAGCCATAGATCTGGGGCACCAGCCCGGGCGCGTATTTCCACTGGATTTGCAAAATCTCGCTTTCGATGCGGTTGCGGTCAGTAGAAACCTTCATTGCGGCGGATATACGCAGGGCAACGCCTGCCTGTTTGACAATCACGCTCTTGCCGGTTTTTTCATCCACAACGCGATAGACATAGTTGAGGTTGCCATCGCCAATTTCCTTTGCGATCAGCGCCGCGTCGGCAGGCATGTAGGCCTTTTCCTTTACATAATCCAATACGTCGGGGGTTTTCATTAAAAAATAGGTATCAAAGCGGGACATTCACAAAACTTCCTTCCTCTTACTAATATTCATTAGATTATCTTTTCTTAATGGAATTCCAGGTTGCGGTAATCCTGAGGGTCAATCACTTGCAGTGTGCGAAGCTCTTCTTCGGTGGGCGGCGGGGTGGTCGCAAGCGATAGATACCGGATGGGGAACGCTGTATTATCAGCAACCTCCTCAATGCTGGAGGTTTGGTGAACACTTTTTAAAATCAGCTCACCTCCAAACATCGTAAATATGCACAGAGGCGTTACAATCTCGCTGACGTTGCCGCGCGCGGTTACAAAATCAAGCTTTTGCGTAAAGGTACGTTTATCGTGCTTGGTGCGCCAGATAATCGCACGCTTTGCGGTTGGGATCAGCACCGCGCTGCCCGCGCCGCCCGGCAGGCGAATCTTGGGCTTGCGGTAATCGCCGATGACCGAGGCATTGACGCCGCCGCGGGAATCGAACTGCACGCCGCTTAAAAAGGCGACGTCCAACCCTCCGCGCATGCTTAGGTCGAAAACATCCTGCAAGGGAAAGGCTGCCTCTGCGGTTTGCCACAGATCGTCACCAGCACTGGTGAAACTTTGCAGTCGTGGTTTATACGGATCCACACCGCCGGGGATGTTTAAATGCACAGCGTTGGGCGCGTGGGTGGCTTTTGCCAGCAGTACGGCGATCAGGGGCATGTGGGAACTGACGCCGTGGAAAACCGTCTCCCCATCGCGGATCAGGCGTGCCAGGCTAACTGTCATGATATCGCAGGGTCTTATCATATCATGACCTCCTTTGCAGCCAGGTGTCAAGATCCCCGGCGGTATCAAGGGCGAGGAAGGAACGGATATCCTCATCCCGCACGCCGTAGGTATTGGCGCAGGCACAGGGCGCTGCGCCCCGTGGCGCGTACACAACTGCGCTGACCATAAAGTGCGGGATATCAGCCTTGATGTTACCAGCGGAGAAATACTGATCGCCTACGATACGCTCCGCTGTTACAATGACCGTTTGGGAGGCGCGGGACAGCAGTATGTCGTCATATTTCGGCCCTTCGATGCAGGCATTGCCACGCTCATCGGCCAGATGGGCGTGGATAACGCTTACCTGTGGGCGAATTGCCTTCACCGCATTGAGCGTTTCGCCGGTGAACGGATCGGCCACAGCGGCGAAGTAATCGTTTGCAGCTACAAGATCGCTGATCTGTAAACCGCGTACCGGCATAAAGGGAATGCCATAGCTTGCTGCGCGCAGGGCGGAGATCACGGTGTAGCAGGCGTGCTCGTTGGCTTTCACGGTACCGGCCTGCACCGCCTGGCGGTAGTGCTGGCAAAGGGAATACTCCGTTTCGTAGCTGACAAAGCCCGCATCCACACTGGCGACACACCCTGCAAAGCAGAGCAGATCGACATCCATGCCGCCTGCGGTTTTAACCAAACGCAAACCATGCTTCTTCTGGCGAGCAAGTTCCATGACTGCGGCCATGGGCGCGCGGTTGAGGGTATTGCCGCCCAGGCCAAGAAGCGTCCCGTCGGGGATGCTTTGGATGGCGCTTGTGAGATCGGTAAGCTTGTTCATCGGTCATCCTCGCTTCCCAACAACTGTGCTGCGGGCAGGTTGCCTGTGCCATCCTATTTGGCGGCGTTCGCGGCGATGTGTACCGCATCCCATACCGTGGCAAAGGGCGGTGCGTATGCCAAATCCACCATACCCAGTTCTGCGGTCGTCATGCCTGCATGGATGGCGGTGGCAAAGATATCCCCACGCAACACGGCGTTTTTAGCACCGGCTATGTTCGCGCCCAGCAGGCGAAGCGTACCTTTTTCATAAATCAGCTTGATGGTCAGCTTGGTGGGATTGGGGTAGTACGACGGATGATCGCTGGCGGTTACCAGTTTAACGGCGGTATCGATCCCCTTGCGCCTGGCATCAGCTTCGCTTAATCCCGTGCGTGCCATTTCCAACTCGCAAACCTTGATGGCTGCCGTGCCCATCGCCCCATCAAATATTTCATGCCCCCCGGCCATATTAGCACCGGCAATGCGTCCGCACTTGTTGGCAACGGTGCCCAAGGGTAAAAAGTAGTTTTCCTGCGCAACGCGATGCCAGCAAACCGCGCAATCACCAGCCGAAAAAATGTCCGGCAAGTTGGTGCGCTGTTCCCGATCCACAATTAGCGCGCCGTTGCGCGCCATGTCAAGGCGGGTATCTTTCAGAAATCCGGTTGCGGGTACTACGCCGATGGCGACCAGCACAACATCCGCGCGATACTCCCCCAGATCGGTATGCACCACGCGATGATCCTGCGCTTCGGTAAAGGCGGTAACGCGCTCCTTGAGCCGGAGGATAACGCCGTTACGCTCCAGCTCCTGTGCTGCCATCTCGGAAAACTCGGCTTCAAATGGGGTTAACAGCCGATCCGCCGCCTCGATCAGCGTTACGTGCTTGCCTAAATGCAGCATGGCTTCGGCCATTTCCACGCCGATGTACCCGCCGCCGACAATCGCCACATCCTTAACGCCCTGCAAATGAGCGATCTTTTCAAACAAGAGGCCATCTTCCATGGTTTTCACATAAAACACGGAAGGTAAATCCGCTCCGTCTACCTTGGGCATAATGCTCTGGCAACCCACAGCGATCATCAGCGTATCGTAATCATCCGTTAAAATTGCGCCTGTATCGTGGTTTATAATCTCCACCCTTTTGGCGGTAGTGTCCACGCGCAGGGCTTCATGGCGCAGGTAGGTGCGGATGCCCAACTGATCATACTGCTCGCGTGTCCGGGCAATCAGCTTATCCGCATCAGTATTGAAACCGCCAATATAGTAGGGCAGGCCGCATGCGCCATACGAAAGAAAACTACCCCTTTCGTATACGGCGATCTCTGCGTCGGGCCGTTCCCGTTTGAGTTTGGAGGCGGCGCTCATTCCAGCGGCAACTCCGCCCAGTACGATTGCTTTCATCGCTCGTCCTCGCAAGAAAATATATCTGAACGAGCGCCCTAAGGCGCATGTCCGAGGAGTATCACCCGCTACCTGTTCGCATTGTTACAAGATGGCGGAAAAGGTCGCTGTTTATCTGTTCAGGTTTTGCAGCCGCGCAATCACAGCCTGCGTGATTGCCTGTACGTCCAGTTCGCTCTGGGCTTTAGCACCCGCGCAGCCACAGCTTTGGTTAAGCAGCGGCGAAGTGCCGACCGGTGAATTGCCCGCGATGATATCCTGTGTATTGGTGGGTCTCGCGGAGCAGGGGGGAATGCCGCCGGAGGTAATGCCGAGCTTGTTGCGAATCTCGATCAGTTCGTTTACCTGTTCACAACTTAACACGTTGGCTTTGCCGATGATGTTGCCTGTGTACATAATGACCATTGCATAATGCTCGGTGGATTCCAGCCGGTACCATGCTTCCATCAGAGATTTGCCCCATGCTACCGCGCCGTGGTTTGCCAACAGAATCGCGTTGTAATCCCGTGCATAAGGGGCGATCGAATCAGGAATCCCCTGTGAGCCGGGTGCTTCATAATGCACACAAGGCACGGTGCCAAGGTTGACCAGCGCTTCGGGATAAATGGCTTGATCCAGCCCAATGCCCGCAATGGCAAAGGAGGTGCTGATGGGGGGATGCGCATGGCACACGCCCATGGCATCAGGGTTTTCCATATAGATGCGAAGATGCATTTTCACTTCGCTGGACGGGCCGCTCGCCCCTTGGCTTAAAATAGTGCCGTCGGTGCGCATTTTCACCATCTGATCTTCGGACATAAAGCCTTTGGAAACGCCGGTAGGTGTGGTCCAAATGATATCCTCGGCTACCTTGCAGCTGATGTTGCCATCGTTGGCTGCAACAAAGTTTTTTGTATACATCCGCCTGCCGATTTCAACAATCAGCTTTTTCGCTTCATTATCAGTAGGATATACATGAACGTCCATCCTATTTTCACCTACACATTTCCTGTTGATTCATAAGCGTTGAGCGTTAGTTTATTAATATTAGCATCTAAACACGCTTATCAGATTACGTTTCTATTATAGTTATACCATGTATCGTTGTCAACACTAATTTCCCATAATATCCTTTTGATCTTAAACTAAACGATAAACAAAATTAACGTCAAAATGACAAAAACCTTTATATATAAATGGTTTTATCCCTATAAAGAAAATATTTGATTAGTTTATTTAATAGTGAAATATCACTTGCCTTAACACAAGAAAGGTGCTATACTAACCTCAACAAGGGGTAGGTATTGTATAAAAACCCCGAAGAATTTAATAGGAGGTTTACTATGAAAAAGATCATCGCTCTGGCTCTTGCTCTAATTATGGTCTTCGCATTGTTCGTCAGTGCCAATGCTGAAGTTGCCAACCCCGTCGCCGGCAAGAAGGTTGCTTACATCATGCAACTGACTTCGTCCACCATCTTCCAAATGTGGAAGGATTCCTGTGCGGATCTGTGCGCCAAGGAAGGCGTACAGTTCGACTTCTTCTTCAGCGACAACGATGGTAACAAATGGCAGGATACCATCAGCAGCTGTGCAGCAGCTGGATATGACGGCCTGCTCCTCAGCCATGGCAACAAAGATGGCTCCTATGTTTTCCTCAAAGGCATCACCGAACAGTACCCGAACCTCAAGATCGTATGCTTTGATACGCAGTTCTTCGCGGACGGCGCTTATCAGAAGCTCCCCGGCGTTACCCAGCTGTTCCAACAGGACAAGAGCCTTGTAACCGTTCTGCTTGATAACTTCATTAAGCAGTTTGGCGAAGGCGTGCGTCTGGTGAAGGTATGGCGTGGCCCGAACTACAACAGCCCCTTCGACCGTCGTGAAGTTGGCTGGGAAGAGTACGAAGCTGCCGGCAAGATCGTGACCGTCGGCGAAATCCAGCCCCTGCAGGATACCCCCGACTCCGCTAATGCTGTGGCTGCTGCGTATCTGCAAGGCCTCAACCGAAGCGATGTAGACGGCATAGTCGTGTATTACGATGCATACGGCCAGGGCGTTTACAACGCGATCTTCGAGAATGATAACTTCAACGGCGTTGTTGGCGCTGCATTACCGATGTCGTCCGTGGATATCGATCCTGTTGACGTGACCAACATGCTGACCCGCCCCGACATCTGGACGGCGGCCGGCACCACCGACTGGACCCTGAACGGCGAGATTGCTATGCGCTTGCTGCTGTTGGAAATCGCCAACGAGTATGACAAAATCTACGATCCCGCTTCCGGTCAAATGGGCGTGGACGTTGTTGAAGTACCCGGCACCGCGATTCTGGCGACGGATCTGAAGCCCGACTCCACCGTTGAGAATCTGGGCAATGTTGCTCCTGACACCTACGGAAACCTGTCCTACCTGTCCGTTTCCGATTGGATGCCTGCCAACCTGATCCACTAAACGCTAAACACGCAAAGAACTTTCTGAGCAAAGTTTCTTGACAAAGAAGCGTCGGAGGATTTGCTCCGGCGCTTCTTCCTTAAGAGCTGGATTGCTCCATGACACCCTTTATAGAGAAGAGGGAAATCCATGGATAAACTTACGCTTGGCACAAGAGATGTATCCATAGAATTTCCCGGCGTTAAGGCGCTGACAAACGTTAACTTCGAGGTCAGCACCGGCGAG
This sequence comes from Eubacteriales bacterium, assembly GCA_021371895.1. Taxonomy (GTDB): domain Bacteria; phylum Bacillota; class Clostridia; order Christensenellales; family Aristaeellaceae; genus CAXXOK01. The sequence goes on from JAJFVI010000343.1 coordinate 15,946, forward strand.
ATCCGAGCGGTCGTAGGCGCCAACGGAGCCGGGAAATCCACACTGATGAAGATCCTTGCGGGGACAAACCCCGACTATACGGGCGAAGTGTACCTGAATAATGAAGTAGTTGTACTGAACACGGCGATGTCCGCTAAAAAAATCGGCATCCAGATCGTGTATCAGGAGGTTGATACGGCGCTTGTACCCACGCTCTCCGTGGCGGAAAATGTTATGCTCAACCATATGATTATGGAATCCCGAAACCATCCCATGATCAACTGGAACAAAATGCGCCGTGAGGCATGGGAGGTTTTGGAGCGTCTGCACATTGATGTGAATGTGAAAAAGCTTGTGCAAAATCTGACGCTGGCGCAAAAACAGATGGTGCTGATTGCCAAAGCTGTCGCCTCCAAGTGCAATTTTCTGATTTTGGATGAGCCAACCGCACCGCTGAGCGATACGGAAACGGCAGAGCTTTTTAGAGTGGTTAAGCATCTGCAGGCAACCGAGAATATCGCGATCATTTTTATCTCCCACCGGATAAACGAGGTTATCCAGATTTGTGAAAAGTATACAGTCATGCGCAATGGCGAGATCGTATGCACCACCCCTGTCACGCAGAATACCACCACCAAGGAGATTGTCGAAAAGATGCTTGGCCGCACCTTTGAAGAACTCTTTACCAAGGATAAAGTACAGCTCGGCGAAAAGATTTTCGAAGTGTCGCATTTATCCGGGGCAGACGGCAAGGTGGACGATGTCTCCTTTTATGTAAAAAAGGGTGAGATCGTCGGCATTGCAGGGCTTGTAGGCGCAGGGAAATCCGAGCTGTGCAAAACGATTTTCGGTGCATATAAGAAAACAGACGGTATCATCCGTTATAACGGAAAAGAATTGAGAATTAAAAACCCCACGAATGCCGTGAAACACCGAATCGGCCTCGTGCCGGAGGAACGCCGCAAGGAAGGCGTGTTGGTGAATGAGACAGTCAGTTTCAACCTGTCGGCTGCATGCCTCGGTAAATTCTGCAAGGCATCGTTTATCAACAAAAAGAAAGTTGATGCCAACGCAAAAAGGTACGTCCATGATTTAGGCATTGCCACACCATCCATTAAGCAGTTCGTCAAGAACCTTTCCGGCGGTAATCAACAAAAGGTGGCCGTTGGGAAATGGCTGGCTGCGGATTGTGACATATATATCTTTGACGAACCGACCAAAGGCGTCGATGTTGGTGCCAAGCAGGAAATCTTCCACCTGATCAATAACATCACCAAGCAAGGAAACAGCGTCATCTATGCCTCCTGCGAGAACGCGGAGCTGATGTCTATCACAGACCGCATCTACGTGCTGTACGATGGCAGGGTGATGGCGGAGATTATTACTGCGAATACGAATGAAGATGAAATTATGCACTACGCAGTGGGCAGCGATACGAAGTATGCCTGAATACCGGAATGAGATTGACACAACGGGAGGAGATCCATCATGCAAGCTACGCTGAAAAGAAGATCATTGGGATCGGACAATAGTAAGAAATTTCTCCGTTTCCTACTGGATTGGGCGGCCATCATCACGCTGGTATTGTGCTTCATCATTTTTACACTAATTAAAGGCAGCAACTTCATGTCCCAAAACAACATGATCAACATCCTGCGCGCCATGTCCATCACTACGGTATTTGGCATTGCCGCTACTGTTACCATGGCGCCGGATGGGTTTGATATGTCGGCCTGTACGCTGGCCAGCTGCTCTGCCTATGTGTTCGTGAGCATGTTTTTGTGGTACGGCCTGCCGCTGTGGCTATGCATCGTGGTTACCATCGGCGTTACATTAGTGATGTACCAGTTAACAATGTTCCTGATTCTGGTTTGTAAGATTCCGGATATGCTCGCTACCGCAGCCCTCATGTTTGTGCATCAGGGCCTTGGCCAGTGGTACATCGGCGGGGGCGCTGTTTCCACCGGTATGCGTCTGCCCAATGGCAACGCACCGGCACGTACCGCGCTTTCGGATGCTTTCTCCGCAATCGGCCGCGCGCCGTGGATCATTATCATCATGCTGGCCTGTGTGCTGGTTGCCTACATCTTTTTGGAATACACAAAACATGGCCGCTTTATTTACGCCATGGGGGGCAACAAACAGGCAGCGAAGCTCTCCGGTATCAATATCAAGAAATACCGCTATTTGGCGGGTATGATCACCGCAGTGTTTATCGCTATCGGCGGCATCCTGGTGGCTTCCCGCGGCAGCTCTGCGCAGGTTATGTGTGCGGATAACTACCTGATGCAGTCTCTGGCGGCTGTGTTCGTTGGCCGTTCCGTGGGCGGGGCGGAAAAGCCTAATGCCCTTGGTACGCTGGTCGGCGCCATGCTGGTATCCACATTGGAAAACGGACTCACCATCTGCGCCGTTTCCTACTATGTGCTGCCTGCTGTGAAGGGTGCTGTTCTGGCACTGGCGCTGATTGCGGCTTATGCCGGCAAGAAGGAACAGTAAGCGCAGAGAACCATGCTGAGACCGTCCTTGGCGCATTCATGATCGGCATCATCAACAACGGGCTGAACCCGCTTGGTATGGACAGCTGTTACCCGTATATCACAAAGGGCGTTGTGATCCTGATTTTCGTCTAAATAGCCAATGTCTGGAACAATTGAATCCTGAGCGGCAGGGTGTAAGAGATCCATGAAAACGCCAATGCTAAGCACAAGAAGGCTGCCGGATGAAAAAAGGCGTGCCGGTCAATGCGGAAGTGTCGACGGTTATCACGCAGATGGGCCATACGGATACGCTGACTGCGGTTTACCCCATCGCAATGGCAAAGCGCTTCCATCCAGCGCTTATGCTCGGCGTGCCGGGTTTTCTGGAAACACTGGATACGGTGCTTTCGGAGCTGTATATCCAAAAGGCAGTTCTGGCCGAAGAGATCAGGACGGTTTCGCCGGATATGCACAGGGAAACCTTCTCAAGGCTGGGGGACAAGGTGAAGATCCAGCATGTTTTGCACGAGGAATGGAAGATGCTTTCGGAGAATGCCAGGGTGATTGCAAATACAGGCAAATGCACCTTCTTCGCAAATGTGATACTGATAACCGGCGTTGCCTTTAACTTCTGAATGAAGGGGTTCGTTAAGACGCTATGAAGATTGTGAATTTCGGCTCCCTCAACATCGACTACGTGTACCGGGTGGACGAGTTCCTCCGTCCGGGTGAGACCAGAGCGGCGCGAAGCAGAAGCATATTTTGCGGCGGCAAAGGGCTCAACCAGTCAGCCGCATGCGCAAAGGCCGGGCTGGAGGTGTATCACGCGGGCATCATCGGCGCGGAAGGGCACTTTCTAAAGGATAAGCTCCTCTCCTATCACGTACGCACGGAGTTTATCCGCGAGATTCCCGAAAGCAACGGCCATACCATTATCCAAGTGAACGACAAAGGAGAAAACTGCATCCTGCTTTACCCCGGCACGAACGCCATGCTTTCCGACGGTTACGTGGACGAAGTGCTCTCCCATTTCGGCGCGGGTGACATGGTCGTGCTGCAAAACGAGACCAACATGGTGGGGGAGATCATCGAAAAGGCCGCTGGCAAGGGGATGCGCGTCGCATTCAACGCCGCGCCGTATACCGATGCGGTCAAAGGCTATCCTTTGCACAAGGTGAGCTGGCTTTTTGTTAACGAGATCGAAGGCGCCTCGCTGAGCGGCAAAGAGGCGTTTGAAGATATCGCGCGCGCTTTGCGAAGCGCTTATCCCCAAACCGAGATCATCCTGACCATTGGGGCGCAGGGCTGTATATATGCCGGAATAGAAGGCTTTTACGAGGTCCCGGCGCAAAAGACGATTCCTGTGGATGCTACGGCCGCGGGGGATACGTTTATCGGCTACTATCTTATGTGCATGCTGAAGGGTTACGGCGTGCGGCGTGCGCTTGAAACGGCCAACAGGGCCGGCGCGATCACGGTGACGCGAAAAGGCGCCGCAGATTCCATACCCTCATGGGAAGAAGTTCTTTGACCATAACACTTGCTCCATTCTAAAAACGCAAACGCAATACTTTGATCCCGACATACGATCCCATTCGGCATCGGCAGTGTCCAAACTGCTTATCCCATGCTGCCGAAACCAGCGGGCTGTTCCGCGGGGAGTCAGCAAATACATTAAGGTCGCCTCTGAAAACCCATCACCGAGTATGGGGATAGATCAAAATTATGTCATGCTTGATAGTTGATAGCATGGCATTTTTTATGGGGAAGCTCGGATGGCAAGGTTGTCGGAGCTGTGCTCCCGGTTGGAAAAACGCAATATCTTGATGGAGTGGGGAATATTTGAATCGTCATAGAAAAGCGTCTTTACCAAGAAAGCAAAAGACGTGGGCGGCAGGCCGCCATATGATTATGCGATGATACTTTAAATCGTGTATAAAATCCTGCTTCTACAGCGCATATACACTTTAGCAGACGATCAGACGGAATTTCAGATCAACGACCGCATGTATTTCATGCGGTTTTTGGGATTGGCACCGGGCGAAACCGTGCAATATGCGAAAACCATTGGGAACTTTCGTAACGAGTTGGCAAATACCGGTGTCATCGAAGCGCTGTTTACTCTTTTCACACGGGAATTGGAAATGCGCGGCATGGTTACGCACAAGGGAACCATTGTGGATGCGGCGTTTGTTACTGCCCCGATGCAACGCAACACCTGCGAGAAAAACAAACGTGTGAGATCAGGGGAGATTCTTGCGGACTGGAGCGAGAACAAGCGGCGGCAAAAGGATAGCGATGCGCGCCGGACAAAGAAAGACGACGAAATGCACTTTGGATACAAGGATCATGTGAAGGCGGACGCCGACAGCAAAGGCATCACGGATTATGCTGTGACAGGAGCGAACGTACACGACACCCGGGTATTCACGGGTTTTTTGGACGATACCGATACGACCGTATACGCATACAGCGTATAGGCAGGGCAGGAAGCTCCGGAGAAAACCTGCGCGGAGATTTGCGAAAAAGGGTACGGGAATCACCCGCTGACCAAAGAGCAGAAGGTGAATAACCGGGAGAAGCCAAAAATACGCTACCGTATTGAACACGATTTATATACATGACTGGAAGTAGGCGCGGTATTACATTTCGCGGGATTTGTAAAACCCGCGCCGGTTTCAACATTGGGCTGGCCAAACTGGTTTACAACATATGCCGGCATGTGGCATTGCGGCGTCTTCCACCTGTTTCAGGCTAGGTGCGCCCATGCCCCGTGATCGTGGATACCCCAGATACATTAACGGACAATGGCCCGAGGCTTATTTCAAGAGCACTGGATGCCTGGACGTACGACCGGAAGATCAGCCTGCGGTTTTCAAGACCTGGTACACCAACGGATAACGCCCGCATCGAATCCGTGGGCGGGAACCTTCGGGAGGAGTGCCTGAATACCCATTGGTTCATGCCCTTGGATGATGCAAAACAAAAGCTGGAACGATGGCGAAATGATGACAATGCGTACCGTCCACACAGCGCGCTAACATACCTGCCACCGGCCGAATTTACTGGAAAACATGCAGCTTATGGACACTATTGACCCTGATTTTTCTAATGGAAACCGGATCACTTCTTGAGGGATACCCAATCCATACACAATTTGCAGCCTTTACCTATGCATTTATTGAGCAAAAATACTGCTCGTTATGCGACGAGACTTACTGATTCTCCAATTTTGAAATTCGTCCGAGAAAGTCCTCGTATACCCCGGGATCGCTATCAGGGATAACGGTTGCACCCACCGTTTTTTCGTAGAATGGCACAGGGCCAACGCCACCGATAATGGCATAGGCAAACCCATCATGACGCAAAGCTTGCAGCGCCCGAATCAGCAAAACTTTTCCGATTCCTTTGCCGCGATAAGCTGGGTCTACGGCTGTCGGGCCAAAAAAATCTTTGGCGGTAGCGTTGTAACAGGCATACCCAATGATGGTTGCGCCTTTGGTGGCAATAAATGTACTGATGGGGGAATGACTAAAGCATACGTCACATTCACCGGCGGCACTTAGCGAAGAAAGTTCCTGTACTCTGGGCACAATGCGAAATTTATCCGGTGCCAAAGCGCGACGGATGATGATCCCTTCCTGTGCAAGCGATGCCTCGGTGCCATCATCCTTAGGTAGTTTGAGTAAGTTCACCAGCATATCAGGCATGTGGTTCACGATCCTTTCTATCCATAGCGAGTGCCATTTGTGCTGCGCCTTGCGCTGCATCTGCCATTGGCTCAAACCCTTTTATCGCAGAATATTGCGCGCGTATTGAGGTTTCCACCGCAAACCGGATTGGCTTTATGTGGGTTAGGATACCACCCATGAGTGCTAAACGGGCGGTTTGTAAATGTAAACGATCAATAACCGTAGTGGCTAGCAGTGTAAGCTCGCCGGATGCTTTCTGGAGGATTGCGCTGGCGGCAGCATCCCCATCGGCCTGCAAAATCAATGGAGCGAGCGATGCGACCGTTGCCTTATCAATGGCATTATGGTACAAAGTATGCATAATGGTTGGGATATCGTGCCATGCTTCCTGCCGGGTCACTAGCGCAGTGAGCATTGTGGGGGGAATGCGCCCATCATGAGCGCGTAGCACTGCGGTCAGGATATCCCGCCCAATGGCATAACCGCTGCCTTCGTCATCCACCAAATAGCCAAAGCCGCCGCTGCGAATCGTTTGACCCTGCTGATTACGCCCAAAGCAGATGGAGCCAGTACCGGATACCAATATAGCGCCTATGCCACCGACAGCACCCTGTAAAGCGGATTCGTGATCACCTACAATTTGTAAAGCGCCATGATACCCGTTTTCAGCAACCAGGCGACAAAGCAAATCGGTCGTTTCGGGGTTACTGATGCCAGCCACGGAGATCACCAGCGCTACGCACCTACCCAAACCAAGCATATAGCTAACCGCCTGTGACACGGTTGCACATACCGCCTCAAGGCTGCTCCCATTTTGGTTAAGCGATCCAAAAACTCTTTGCGCAAATGGCTCTCCGCTTAGTGTGAGGCAAACGACGCTGGTTTTGGTACCACCGCCATCCCAACCGACCACCAATGTTTGCATAGGCTACCTCAAATGCACAGGCAACGTACCCGTGGGTTGGAAGGTACCAGCAAGTACAGCCGCTATAACCGGCATGGTACGCGCATCATAATCATACGCTGCGATGGTACGCACATGATTGGGCATATCACACAGGTCGTAGGGGTTACGCAACGCAACAGCACACACAGGGATACCCAAAGCTGCCGCTTGCTGTGCCAGCGCAAGCTGACCTGTGCGTTGGCGACCGTTATAGGTACCAATGACAATAGATGTGTGTTCAGCTGCAGCCGAAAGTGCGGTTGTGATATCCTCTTGGCTTGGGTTTTGAGGCGTGGTTAGCGCATCGCCACCCAATAATTTTTGCATGGTCAGTGGAAAACTGAGGCTGGGGTCATCGGGGCTGGAAACCATCGTTGGGCGAAAGCGGTAACAGCCTAAAAACAAGGGGCGTTTCCCAAGTGCAAAAGGAGCATCGTTAACCAGTGTTATCGCATCATGCGTCACACGAGCACTAGCCTCCCGATGGGCGGTGCAACCCACATCCGCAAAAGCCAGGGTTGGGGATGGAAGGGCTTGCTTGCAGGCTACTATTTTGTTTGTTGAAGCTTCGAACTCTTCTGGGCTGATCGACCCAACCGTAAGCGCTTCATGGATTGCGGCAATACTCTGCGCAGCCAGCGTGGGGCTATGTGACACAAACACAAGATCAACGCCGGCCCGTATCGCTGCAACGCTGCCGGCAACGGTACCGTAAAACTTTGCGATGGCGCCCATCATCATGCAATCGCTGATGACCAGCCCCTGAAAGCCCATGCGATTTTTAAGCAAATCAGTTATTATCCGACGGGACATTGTGGCTGGCACGCCATCAGGTTCAAGGCTTGAAAACAGGATGTGTGTGGTCATCACGGCGGATACACCCGCATCAATGGCAGCTTGAAAAGGCATCAACTCACAGGCGAGCAAAGCATCCAGACTTTTGTCTACCTTTGGCAGGCCCAAATGGGAATCTACCGCCGTATCGCCATGCCCTGGAAAATGCTTAAGCGAGCACATCACGCCACCCTCCATGAGCCCCTGCGCCATGGCGATGCCATACCGTGCTACCTGTGCGGGGTCATCGCCGTAACTGCGAACCCCGATCACAGGGTTATTGGGGTTGCTGTTGACATCCATCACCGGTGCAAGGTTAAAGTTAACA